>CANROK010000115.1 GCA_947632205.1 uncultured Bacilli bacterium | reverse complement strand
AGCACTTTTTTATTTATCAGTCATTTGGTTTAACATAACTTATAAAATAAAAGACATTGATACACCTTTATGATACAATGTTTATAATCAAAAAAATAACAAAGTAGAGGTGTTGTCAATGTCTATAACTAATTCTATAACAAAATTGTTAAATTTTAAAGAGGAAAATTTAACTTTTTATGAAGATTTTTTAGAAGAAAGAATTATAAACCATAATAGATGCTTTGTTTTAAAAGGGTACTTATTTAATAATTTTGATTTTTGTCCTAAATGTGGTTGTATTAATAATAATACTATTATAAAGAAAGGCATTGAAAAATCTTTAATTAAAATTAATAAAATATCTGAAATTACTTCTTATTTAGAATTAGATAAACAAGTTTATAAATGTAAATGTTGCAATAAAAAAATTACTGCTCAATCTAATATTGTTAATTTTGGTTGTCATATTAGTAATAATTTAAAAATGGCAGTATTAAATTGTGCTAAAGAAATTATGCCTAAAAGTTTAATTTCAAGATTATATAATGTATCTGATAACACCGTTCAAAATATTTTTAATACTATTTTTTATAATGACAAAGTATATAAAGATTTTTTACCAAAAGCTATCTGTATAGATGAATTTACTTTTAAAAAGAAGACTTATGCTTTTAATATATGTAATGCTAAAAATGGTAAAACAATTGATGTAGTTTTAGATAGAACTGCATATAACTTAGATAAATATTTTTCTCATTATACGGAGAAAGCTAGAAAAAGAGTTAAATTTGTTGTTATGGATATGTATGGTCCTTATATTGATTTAATTAAAAAATGGTTTCCAAATGCTAAAATAATAATTGATTTGTTTCACATAGTTCAATTACTTACAAAAAGTTTAAATAAAACCAGAATTAATGTCATGAATGAAAATAAAGAAGATAGAAATAAATATAAAAGATATTGGAGATTAATATTAAAATCAAGATTTGACCTAAATACAAGTTCATGGCAAAAATTTAGATGTTTTAAAGAATTAATGACAGAAGTTGATGTAGTTGATTATTTATTAAAGAAAGATCAGTTCTTTGAAAATTCATATGATTTATACCAAGATATTCTATATCATTTGCAGCATAGAGACTATATAGGTTTTAATAAAGTAATAAATAAAAAATATGAAAACATTTCCAAGCAGATGTATACAACATTAAATACATTAAAAAAATATTCAAAATATATAAAAAATACATTAGAATATTCATACAGTAATGGTGTAATGGAGAGAAATAATAATACTTGTAAACTTATAAAAAGAGTATCATTTGGTTCTAGAAATTTTAGAAATATGAAATCAAGAATAATGATAATAACAAATATTTTCAGGAAAGAAAAAAGAGAATACCATACAAAGTACAGTATTCCTAAATATACTTAAATTTTTAGTTAGGTCCGTTAAATTTCGAAGAACCATATTTAATTCAATACCAGTTTTTTTATTTGTCCTCAATTCTCAAAATAAGCTCCCCATCTTTCGAATAAAAATACTTTTCCCTAGCATATCTAGCCACATATAAAGGATCAGATAACTTCTTAATATCCGCTAAAGTAGCTTCTTCCTTTTCCGTTAAAGTAGCCTCCATCTTTTTTAAATCCTTAAGTTCCCCACGCATATCATTTACCTGTTTTAAATTAAGAAACAAAGTATATCCTAACGTTGAAATAATAGTTCCAAAGAAAAGAAAAATAATAATCATTCTCCCCTTAGTCCTTACCGTATATCTCTTATGTTTTTTCATCACACTATCACCCCTATACTTTATAACAACAGTATAGCACACAAACTCTCATTTTACAAACCTTTTATAAATCACTTTACACAAATAATACCCCAAAAATATACATAAGAAAAAATATATATGCACATAACCATAATTAATTCTCATTAAAATCAAAAAATAAAGTAACGTATGAAATAAAACAAACAAAAAAGATACCATCACCCTAATCCATATCCGATTAGCATAAAGTAATTTAGAACAACATTCTAACATCACATAAAAGAAAATCCCATAGCCAAAAGAAACAATCAAAGAAATAATCTGCACTTGAAGTACCATTACTTAAATAACTTATTTAAAAAGGACTCATCTTTATCTTTTTTCATATCTTTTGACACATAACTCAAACTATCAACATTCCCTTTAATCGATACATTACCCTGATAAGTATCCAACTTAATAATCTCCAATTCACTACCCTTAATAACTAAAAAACCCAGTGTCGTATCCATTAAAAACTCCTCATTATCAAAACTTTCAATTCTCTTAACACCAGTAACTAAAACATTCTTTCTCTCAGCTATCGAAATACCATGATTATAACTACTCTCTAATTCCTTTACCTTGTCCATAATTTTTCCTCCTATCAAAATATATGAACACTTTACCCATTCCATGAATAAAAATAAAGAAAAAAGAAAAATAAGTATTTTCCCTCACCCAATAATATAACAAAAAAAGAAAC
>CANROK010000114.1 GCA_947632205.1 uncultured Bacilli bacterium | reverse complement strand
ATTTATAGATACTTTGCAAGCTAAAGTATTTGATAATAGGCCATTACTAAAAATTACGGAAAATTATAATGAGGGCAATGTCTTAAAAAAAGATAAGGGGATTTTTGTTTATACGTATGTTTTTACAAATGGTGAAAAAGTAACTGTTTATAGATGGGAAAAATATTCGCCATCTGAAGTAGTAAAAGATACAAATGAAAAGGAGAGTAATACAATGGAAAATATTAAAGTTAATATAAATGGAAAAATATATAATGCTATACTTGAGGATAATGAAACAGTAAAAGAATTTTTAAAAATGCTACCACAAGAATTTGCAATGACTGAATTAAATGGTAATGAAAAATATATTTATATGAATACAACTCTAACTACTAATGCAATAAATCCTAAACATATTAATAAAGGTGATATTATGCTTTATGGTAATAATTGTTTAGTTATTTTTTATAAATCATTTAATACAAGTTACAGTTATACAAAGATAGGTCATATTGATAATTTAGATGAATTAGATTCTAATAATGTAGTAGTTAAATTTGAAAAATAACTAGTGTGGATCTAAAATATTATAGAAGTGATTTTTATAAAATAATTGTTAAAAAAATTAAGCAAGTATTGTATAATAAAACTAGTTATTTATTAGAGAGGTAATATGATAAAAATAGATACTTATATTTATACAAATAAATTTAATTGGCATTTGTTGAATGATTATCCTAGTGTTTATATTTTAGAAAATGGGAAAGATGCTTATATAGGTGAGTCAAGTGATGTAATAAATAGAACAAAAAGTCATTTAAGAAATATAGATGATCAAAAATATAATTATGAAAGAATTCATATTATTACTGGGACTAATTTTAATATATCTATTGTAAAGCATTATGAAAATTTATTAATTAAATTAATGGCAGCAGATGGCAAATTTAATATTACTAATAAGTATAATGGTAATCAAAGAAATTATTATTATAAAAAGCAAGATGCTGAATTACAATTTGATAATTTATGGGAAGAATTATTAAATCGAAAGTTAGTAAGAAAGAAAGATTTTAATAAAATATTAAATTCGAGTGCTTATAAATATAGTCCATATAATACTTTAAATAAAGAGCAAGAAAAAGCCTTGACAAGTATAATTCATACTCTTGATTCTAATGAATTAATAAATGTAGATAAAAGATTTTTAAATAGACCCATTGTAGTTTCCGGCGAAGCAGGTACGGGTAAAACCGTTGTAGCTAGTGTTCTATATAGTTATTTAAAAAATAATGAAAATTATAAAGATAAAAATATTGCTTTAGTGGTTCCTAATACACCTTCTAGGGATGAAGCTAAAAGAATTTTTAAATCTATTAAAAATATTAGTGAAACAGGTGTGTTATCACCATCTCAAGCTGCTAAACAAAAATATGATATTTTGATATGCGATGAGACCCATAAATTACGAAGGAATTTTAATTTAGGGAATTATGGTAGAATATTTAAAGAAACGTATGAATTATTAGGATTATCTAAAGAAAATGATGAACTTGATTGGTTATTATTGCAAACAAAGAATTTAGTGCTATTTTATGATTCTAAACAAATAGTTAATCCATCAGAAATATCTTTTAAGACCTTTACAAAAAAAATAAAACAAATGTGTCGCGAAGAAAGAAATATAGTTTTAAAACAACAATGTCGAACATCTGCTAAGTATATTAAATATGTTTATGATATTTTATATCAAAAGGCAAAGAAAAAAATTCAATTTGCTGATTATGATTTTAAATTATTTATTGAAGAAGATGCTAGTAAATTTAAAAATAAAATGGACTATTTAATTGAACACGAAGAATTAGCTAGATATTGTGGTGGATATTCTTGGGAATGGTCACATGATAAGGGAATAAAAGATGTTAAATTTGGTGTTGCAACAATGCATTGGAATTCAGAAAGAGCAGGTTGGATTAGAAAAGAAAAATGCAAATATGAATTTGGTAGTATTTATTCTTTATCAGGAATAGATGCTAATTATTTAGGAGTTGTTATTGGCCCAGAAGTTTATTTTGATACTAATGATAATAAAATAAAAATTAATAAAGAAAATTATTATGATAAAAAAGTATCTAATAATATTAGTGATGATGATTTATTAATGTATATTCTTAATACATATGGAGTTTTATTAACTAGAGCAATTAAAGGTACATATATTTATGTTTGTGATGTAAATCTAAGAGAATATTTTAAAAAATATGTAGATATAGCAGATTAGAAATATTATAATTATAATGAAAGGATGATAGATTTGCGTAAAAATATTAAAGTAACAGAAGGTATATTTCCAATGCCCGTATTAATGATTGCTACTTATAATGAAGATGGTAGTGTTAATGTTATGAATGCGGCTTGGGGAACGATGCTTGAAAGAGATCAAGTTATGTTAAATTTAACTGAGACACATAAAACAGTTAAAAATATTAAAGAAAGAAAAGCTTTCACAGTAAGTATTGCTGATAGTAAACATGTAAAAGAAGCAGATTATTTTGGGGTAGTT
>CANROK010000113.1 GCA_947632205.1 uncultured Bacilli bacterium | reverse complement strand
CAGATAGACACCTATTTCCCTATCGTAACGGAACTGCTGCCCATAGCCGAACAATGCCGGGAAGTGGGGTTCACCGAAGAACTGACAAGGCAAATCGTCAGCCTGCAGCCCGTAGGGTTCAAAGGCAGGCTCTATTCGAAGGAACACAAGGAGAAGTTCAGGACGGAGCACTCAACGGCAACCATAGAGAGAAACCCGCAGGAGAATGGGAAATTCAGGCTATGCATTGACGGTATACCGATACTTGAATGGTTTAGGATGAAGTTTCAGGAACTTAAAGAAAAGCTGGGTGTAAGCCACACCCAAAAAGAGGAAAACAGACTAAAAAAGGGGGTTAAACTATAGTTTTTTAGGCAAAAAGATTATCATTATTGTCAAATTCTTCCGTAAAAACAACAATATTTATTCTATTTGTATTACATTTGCTACTGTAGAGTAAGCAGTAATGTTACTGCTTAAAAAATTCTTTAAATATGAATATAAAAAGAAGACTCACATAGCATCTTCCCCATTGCAAGGCTATGTTGAAGTCTCTAATTAAAGCAATGGTTTGGTACATAGAACATAAAGAAGCTATTGACACCCTAGTAAAATAGTTACGTGACATCTTTATAACTTTTTATTACCAGTAAAAAACAAAAGAGGTGAAGCATTGCTCACCTCTTTTTCTATACAAATATTTCACAATTTCATTCATTCCAAGGATAGCCACAAGTATCACAAACTCCATCATCTACATAATACCAATCTCCACACCTTGGACATTTTACACGATCTAAATAGTTATAATCATACTCCCTTTCTGTCTTTATATTCTCGTATAACTGCATATTGCAATTAATAAATTCTTTATATGTTAACTCTTTAATAATATCATGCAAATATTTAGGCAACATCCGTTCAATTTTTTCTTTATTACCTGGAGGTGTAGCTATAAGACCCATTGATTCATATTTTCGATAAATACTTCTTCCTCTACTTACTGTTGTAATTTCCTGACAATCACTAAAAGCGTACATCCCTATACGTTTAACAGAATCTGGAATATATACAGCTTTCAGATTCCTACAGTATCTAAATGCTAATCGATCTATGTATTGTACTGATTTAGGAATTATAATTTCCTTGAAAGATTTACATTGATAGAAAGCCGCCCTACCTATTCTTGTCACAGAATTAGGAATTAAAATATTTTTCAAGCTAGAACAACCAGAAAACATACTCTTATTAATGGACTTCATTGATATAGGAAGTTCAATAGTTTGTAACGAACTACATTTAGAAAAAACAGAGCTACCACAATAAATTAAATATTGAGGAAGCTTCATATTCTGTAATGATGAACAACCATAAAAGACTCCATTACCTAAATATTTTATAGATTCAGGCAAATTTATTTTCTGCAAAGCGATACAACTTTCAAACGCATTATCCTCAATTCTTTCTACCAAATCGGGCAACACTACTTCAACCACCTCACTTCTAAAAAAAGCATTCCTCTTTATAACATTCACAGAAGCAGGTACGTTAATTATCTTATAATTAGAATAACAACCAATAAGCGAGGATCCATCTTTAGTCAGAAGCAGATTATTTTCAAGAATAAAATTCTCTGATAGATTCTCAATTATTGCTTTTGTATATGCAAAAGGATTCTCTCCCATCCATTTGACTGTTGGCGAAATTGTAATTAATTCCAAATCAGAGCAATACCAAAAAGCATACCCACTTATTGCAACTACACTTTTAGGAATAATATAAGAAGTCACATTAGACTGAAAAGAAATAAGAACACGCTTATTCTTAGTAAACAAATTCTCATTTTCAACAGTAAAATTAGGGGAATTATTCACAAATTTAACTTTATTATATACTATGGGATTTCCTGTTATTTTTAACAAAGATTTCGGAAGTACAATTTCTTTCAAACTCGTATATGAAAAAGCCATTAGTCCTATTTCTTCTAAAGATTCAGGTAATTTAAGTTCCCGCAATGCTTTACAATCTTTAAAAGCAAACTCCTTAATAATCTTAACCGAATGACCCAAAGAAACTTCTCTTAAGAAACAACAGCCGCTAAAAGCTCTTTCCCCTATTACCTCTACAGAATCAGGTATAATAACATTAATAATAGTAGAACAACCTGCAAAAGCATAATCACAGATAATCTTAACACTTTCTTTTATTCTATATTCTCTACAAGAAAAAGTTTTATTATCAACATCAATTAATCGTAAACCATCACGACTATAAAAAACCCCATATTTGTCCTTCTCTGCTGAAACAAAATCGTAATCAGTAACTTTTGTCAATTGGACATGCTGTTTGTTATTCATATCTTTAACTTTCATTTTTATCATACTCACTAACAGTTGCTAAAAAGTTGGAATAATTTTACTTTTTTTATTTCATAGAACAACACATAGCCGAATCAACCTCGTAACCAATCACAAAATAAAAAAACAGACAGTTTAAGAAGTTGTTTTGAAATCATACAAAAAATCTGTTAAGCATAATCTGGACGCAGGCCAGCTGGACCATAGCCT
>CANROK010000112.1 GCA_947632205.1 uncultured Bacilli bacterium | reverse complement strand
ACCATCACCAGAGACAAAAAGATAATCAATTTTATCAATATCATATTTTTGCGAAACATAATCATAGATAATTTCCCATAAGGAAGAATAAGATAATTTAGCAGTAGCAAAGTTTCTTACATTTTTAAGTTTTTTTCTTTTAACATTTTGTTTAACATAACCTTCATGAACAATAGCACAAGGGCAAATCTGATTTTTAGATTTACCTTTATTACCTTTAATTTGAAGGTTAGCATGAATTTCATCCATTTCAATATATAAAACATGAGGAGTGTAATCAACTCTTTTAATTTGCACTTTAACAGTTCCTTTAAAGTTTTTAATTAATTTAGAAACAATACTTCTAGAAACTTCATTATTTCTAATTGCATGACGAGCTGATTGACTCATATTTTCTTCCATAGCATATTTAGTTAATTGATATTGGGCTTCATCAGTAATTCTTTGATAAGGTTTTAAATTTAAAACATCTCTAATAAAGACATATCTTTCTTTAGTTACTTTATCTACATAAGCTCTAAACTTAATAGAGACATAACCTATAGAAGTAAGAATATTTCTTGTTATAAATTCTTTAACATAATATTTAGCTTTTCTTTCTTTTGATATCATAAAATTATCATCAAGATATTCAATTACCTTGGTATATAATTCTAATGTAAAATTATCTCCAGTGTTTGTAATTTTACTTTCTAGATTGAAAAAGTCTAAATTTGTTTTAAAACTTTCATTAAAAGTATTTTCTAAATTTGTAATTAATGGTATTATATTCATGTGATTAGTCTCCTTTATTTTATTTGATTTAACCTAATTATAAGGTATTATTTGAGATTAATCACTTTTTTTGTGCTTTTTTATTTACACCCGTACTTTGAAAACACGACCAAATAGTAAAAATAATTTGCTAAATTAAAGAAATTATTTTATAATTTAATTGTTAGTGATGAAGGAATTTACAACTCTGGAATGTAGACTTTTTTTTATTATTAAATTATAATTAACTTATGAAAAAAGAGAAGTTAGATATAGTTTATGAAGATAAATATTTAATAATTGTAAATAAAAAAAGTGGTATGCTTACGATAAGTACCGACAAAGAAAAGATAAATACTTTATATCATCAGGTAAGAGAATACTTACAAAAACAAAATAAAAATAATAAAGTATTTATCATTCATCGTTTAGATAAAGATACATCTGGTTTAGTTATGTTCGCTAAATCCGAAAAAATAAAAAGAATAATGCAAGATAATTGGTCTAATGTAAAAAGAGAATACTTAGCAGTAGTAAATGGTAATGTTAAAAATAATAAAGGAGTAATTAAATCTTATTTAAAAGAAACCAAAACTAATTTAGTTTATTCAACTAAAAATAAAAATGGTAAATTAGCTATAACTGAATATGAAAAAATTAAAAATAATAAATTATATACTTTACTTAAAATTAATCTTTTAACTGGAAGAAAGAATCAAATAAGAGTGCATTTAAATGATTTAGGATATCCAATAGTAGGAGATAAAAAATATAGTAAGATTAAAAATAAAGTTAAATATTTATATTTACACGCTAATCATTTAGAATTTAATCATCCTGTAACTAAAGAGTTGTTAAATATAGCTATTCCCATACCAAGATATTTTGAAGATTTAATTAAATAAAAAAAGTTATTGCCTTATTTGACAATAACTTCTTCATTTGGTGTTACATTTGTATTTGTACAAGTTGTTGATTGACGATATTTTTCAGTTCTTTCCCAACCATCTAGGCTAGTTTCACAACTCCATTTATATCTATATTTAGTTACAGATTTACTTTGAACAGTTGGATTAACTGATGAAGTAGTACCTTTTGTACATTTAGAATCTGGTCCAATACCAAATTTAGTATAGCCACTAGGACAAATATATTCAGTATTTTTAGTTGCCTTTTTCTTTAAATTCTCTTTAGCAATACATATATCACCTGATTTAGTAAATCCTTCTGGACATATCTTATCTTGAGTTTCAGTAATAGGTACATTTACATTTCTTGTACAATTTGTACCATCTTGATTTTTTACATAGCCTTCTGGACAAACCGGATTAGTAGATTCATCTTTAGTTGCTGAAACAGTTTTTGTACATTTAATAGATGAACCACTACGACAGATTGGATTAGCAGATTGAGTAGATGTTGTTGGTACAGTTCTATAACATGTTGTACCATAACCAACCCAACCAGATGCACTATAACCACTAGGACAAACATATACTGCTGATGCACTTGTGTCATAAGAAGATTGTCTAGAACAATAATATTGATGATATGTTCTTTTACAACCTTTGTAAGATGAACAAGATGATGTATATGGTCCACTATAAGTACATCCACCATATGTAGAACCTTTATAAGTTGTATAACTTGTATAATAATGACTTGTTGAATAATGACGACATCTACCATTTCCTAAATTTGTACCTGAACTACAACTATAATATGAGAATACAGATTTAGCTGATTGAGTTGTAGATGATGATACAGATTTACTACATTTAATAGATGAACCACTACCACTT
>CANROK010000111.1 GCA_947632205.1 uncultured Bacilli bacterium | reverse complement strand
TAACTCTACATCATCTAATTTTACTTCTTTATTTATACTTGATTTATACATTAAGTATGTTGCTGTTATTTCTATTATTACTAATATTATTACTAATATCATTACACTTCTTTTCATTTCTTACCTCTTTATAAATTCTTATAACAATAAGTGTCATTTAATTTACTATAGCTTGTATCTGAACAATAATAGTATACTCCACCACTTGAGTGAATTTGACAACTACTTACTTGTTTTTGACCAACAGTTGATGAAGAACAAGATGATACTCCTTGTGGACAAGAAAGACCGGATCCACTACTAGCAGGTCCCCAACCATATGTTGCTGTTGAGCTTGTTACACTACAACTATATCCACTTAATGTTGATGATGATGAACGACAACATTGACTTCCGTTTAATGAATCACTACTTGATGAACAAGTATATCCACCACTGGTTGGATTTGTTGTATCATAACATGTTCCATTTATATTTGTTTTACTTCCACATGTTGGACTTCCTGAATTTTTCCAACATTGATTAGAACCTTTACTATATCCATCTGGACAAGCATTTTTAGATGCTGTAACAATACATTGCCAATTGCCACCATATTGAGTCGTTGCTACTCCTCCGCCTTTACAGGCAATACATGTACCACCATTGCAAGTACCCATTGTACATTGTTTTGTACATTGTTGTAAATTACCATAGTTTGTTATTGATGCATCATACATCCTATTGCAATTATTTCCTGCATCTGAATATCCATCTGGACATACAAATGATGTATAACTTCGACATAAATTAACACTATCACTAAATGTTGTTCCGTATGGACATGTTGTTGGTGATGTTCCATTTTTAGCACAGTAACTACCTACTTTACTATATCCACTAGGACAAGTTGAACCAGACGAAGTTGCTGGCTTACAACAATTATAAATACTTGTTGTTCCAGTTTGAGTACATGTTGACTCAGTCCAAGTATAATAATCACTACCTGAATTTCCTTGATTTGTGTATACTATTGATACTCTACAACTGCCAGTTCCAGCACTATTTTTTACATAACCATAAAATTCACCTGTAGATAATCCCAAAGATGTCGTATTATTATAATCTGGTGATGAAGAATTTTTTACTAAACCATATTCTGTAGCATCTATTGGATTTAATGTTACTCCACTTGATGTGACAGATATCGTACATGATGGAGCAGGTTCACTTGATCCTGGATCCGGTTTTACACCACCAGTTTCATTTACATCTAATATGTATGGGTCAATACTAGATCCTGATCCACTTTTTATTTTTACATCACCATTTAAATAAAATACTGGGCGAGCATAAAGATCTGGATCCCAAACATCCGGATAAATCCCGTAGGTTGAAATTCTATATGCTCTATATACAACATTTGTAGTATTATCATAACGATCATTTCTTGTCATTGTCCAATAAGGATATTCATCTCTTATTAGCCAACTTTTAGCAGCCGTTGAACTATCGCCAGGATTTCCTCCTGGATATGACAATAAATAATCATAAATATAAATTGCTCCAAAAGGGGCTTGTACAGTATCGCTAAAAGCATTTTCTATATCATACATTTCATATCCATTAAAAGTTACTCTTGATGAATCAATTATATCTCCAAATTTCCATTTATGACTTTCTTCAATTAAATTTGTCCAAGTACTATTATTTAAATAAGCATAGTAACTATTTCCTTTAAATCTAATACTTACATCTATAGATGAATCTAAATCGTTCAAAATATTAAATAGATATGATCCATTCCATACACATCTTGATGGTGTTGAACCACATGAATAATCTGTATATCCCCATCCTGGACTTATATTAGAACCACTTGAGTTTTTTAAATAATCATCTAATATTATTTTTAATTGATTATCAGGTGTTACTCCGATTATTCTATACATATATTTACTTGCATTATTTTTACAAGTTTCTTGATCAGTCGTTCCAAAACATATATAGTTATCAACACTATCTGTTCCTTGATAACGATACATTCCTCCAACTTCACATTTACTTACTTTTTCTTTATCAGCTAATACTGTTCCTACTGGTCCTTTACATTTATCAAAAAATATTTCACAATAAACAGTATTTTTGCCAGTGACTGTTACTGTTCCATTTTCATACGTTATTGTTGGAGTTATTACATTATCTTCTAAGCCAGTACATTTAGTTTTATCAGTATTAATTAAATAGTCGTTACTTGGAAATGAACCGCTTAAATATTCTTTATAACTTCCATCATCTTGTTGAACTTGAAAAACAAATTTATTATTTTTAATTGCGTTATTTTCTATTTCTTCAATTTTTACTTTATCATATTGTTTAAATGTAGCAAAAGATGTTATTACACATATTAAAATTAATATTATTAATAATATCTTTTTATTATTCATAACTTAACCCTACCTTATATATTTTAATTATACATTACCCCCCCGAAAATCAATAAAAAACTGCTTTTTTACATAAATTTTACAAGTTTTACACAAATTTACAACTATGGTATTAACTTAATCAGAGTTATTTTCGTAAGCAATTCGCTCTACTACAAATA
>CANROK010000110.1 GCA_947632205.1 uncultured Bacilli bacterium | reverse complement strand
TCGAGCGGTGACATTCGTCAATCACAATAAATTGAAAATGATTAGGCGTTAAGAACAACTCATTTTCATTATCCAACCTGATGATTTCCCTCATTGCTTTTTCGTTATCCTTCAACGAAAACTCATCAAGCCGATCTTCATCGCTTTCGTCGGGTATAGCCTGTCCAGTTAGAACAGCGAAAAGCTTTTGAATTGTGGAAATCACAATATCGCCGTTTACATCTTCTGCCCTCTTAAGCCGGTTGATTTGATATAACTCGTTGAGTGCTTTTCCTCTTTCAGTACGGTTGAAAAGGCTGAATTCCGACTCTGTCTGTCGGGCAAGATTATTTCGGTCTACAAGGAACAGAACGCGTTTTACTGGGGTATAGTTGAGCAAGCGATATGAGGCAAGACAGGCAAGGTATGTTTTGCCGGAACCAGTCGCAAGAACTGCGAGTCCTTTTTTATTGCCCTGCTTAATTGACTGCTCAAATTCGACCTCTGCATCAAATTGACAATCTCGCAAGCCGGTTTTTTCAATTTTTGGTAAAGCGCCATATTCTGACTTTCGCCCAATCAGTTGCAACATCTTTTTGGGTGTATGCATCTCTGATAATTCAGTATAATCACCATCTGGATCAGTCAGCATATTCTTGAAATAGATTTTATTTCCGTTAGCAAGATAAACAAGAGGAATGATACCCGGCTGCCATAGACCGTACCATTTTTGAGGATTGACAGAATACCACTCGGCCTGTTCTGCAACAATTTTACCAAGGCTATTAGTTTCGGCTTTTGCTTCAACGATGGCGATTGCCTTGTCATCAATAAAAAGCAGATAATCACTCTCTTTATTGCCTTGCATCAGCCCCTCTTTGACAGCAGCAGTACTTTGCGGTACATATTCATTTCTGGATACAATATCCCATCCGGCATCGTTTAATTGCTTGTCAATTTTAACCCGTGCTAATTCTTCCGGAGTCATTTTTATCCCCCTCGTAATTCCGATAATTTTGTATTATCGGAAGTTGTGTAGCAAAATTACAGCATAACTGTGTTTGCGTTTGCCGTACATTATTCTTCTTTTACAAACTCCATAATATCGTCAATACCACACTCCAAAGCACCACAGAGTTTCTCAATGCTCTCCATAGAGACATATTGATCCTTCTTCAAACGCGAAATAATATTGGCGCTTACATGTGCTTTTTCAGCAAGCTGAGCATTTGTCATTTTCTTATCTATCAGTAAATGAAAAAGCCTATCGTATCTAACAGCCAAGAGAATCACCTCCGCCAATAATCCGATGGTATTGTACCACAATATCGTGAAAAAATCAATATAATCGCCATAGAATCACCGGTAGTGAATTCCAAATCAATATATGGAAAAGCCTCAACCTTCACTCTCCAAAAGTGATGACTGAGGCTTTAATTGCGTATGTGTAAGCGTGAGTTGTTAGGATAGTATCCTTAACTGAATAAAACATCGATCTTTAATCCAAATTCGGTTTATCAGAATTGCGCTGAATCGTGGCGATTAAGAAAAGTTTCCGAGGTGTTATCATACGAACAGCCGCAGAAATACATTGTCCAGACAGAGCATTATTCTTCAAACTACGCAACGCCCGTTTTGACTGCAAATAAAGGATTTATCCTTGGATACACAAACGAAACAACCGGCGTATATGATAAAGGGGATGTTGTGATATACGATGATTTCACAATGGAAATGAAGTATGTTGATTTTCCTTTCAAAGTGAAATCATCTACAATAAAATTCCTTACAGCGAAACCGGGAAATAATCTTTACTTCTTGTTTTGCCTCCTACAATCCTTGTCATTAACTCCAGAAGGTCACCAAAGGTCATATATTTCAAAAGTGGAGCAAATGAATGTGTTCGTCCCTTCCGTTGACGAACAGAGTCGCATTGCTGGAATTCTAAAAAAAGTCTCTGCCATACTGGAACGCAATGAATTTGCACTTCACAAACTCGAAATGTTAAAAGCGGGATTATTAAATCAACTGTTTATATGAATAGAATCTGCAAAAAGGCTGATTTGAGTTTTGAAAGTGCGACGCAAATTGCTTTATTTTGATTTATGAGATGGTCTATGGCTCCTAAAAATCTGCCGGCAATAATCTGATCGGAAACGCACGGTATATTAACACGAAATCTGCGTATATCATCTCCACTTATAGCCGTGAATGTGCCGCCTTGTTCAATTTTTTTCCATTTATCCTGAATATGAACAAGAAGCTGGTATAAAAAATCCTTATTTTCAGATGTGATTGAACACACTCCACGACCAATGCAAACAGTTTGATTGGCAATACTTACGCTGCCAACTGGTGCGCGTACAGACAATAAAATCGAATTAGCAGTAGCGATTTTAGTTGGAGCAGAAGTAAAATGCTGTGGCTGGGTAATCCCTTCACAGATATCGGCATTGCCTTGAACAAGAGGAAGCCCCAAACCATCGTTATTATATGTGGTTGAGTCCGGGGATTGTCCCATAACTACTGTACAGAAATCGCCAAGTGAAAACTCTTGCCATTCGCTTTTACTCCCGATATGTAAGGATTCGGTGAAAATAGCTGTAGATACCCCTCTTTTATATGACT
>CANROK010000109.1 GCA_947632205.1 uncultured Bacilli bacterium | reverse complement strand
AACTACGCTATTTGAAGTAATAATTTCTTGATTTTTGTAATTAGCATATCCCCAATCAAATAAAGTTATAGCATCTACATATCTACCGCTTCTACCATCACTTGCCGCTTGAGCACCAAGTGAAACAAATATTAATTCAAGATTATCCCTTAAACTAGCACCAATTAAGCAATTCTTTGCAGGCGTTGTAAATCCTGTTTTTACACCGATTGCACCTTCATAGTAATATTTACTAGATGGATTAATTAAATCATTTGTATTTGAAAAGTGGCGTTCTTCGTATTTATCTGTTGCTCCAACTGTGCATGAAGTTTTTGAAACGATTTGCCTAAATGTTTCGTTTTGCATACAGTATCTTGTTATTAATGCCATATCATAAGCTGTTGTGTAATGATTAACATCATGAATTCCACTTGGATTTGTGAAATGTGTGTTGGTACAACCTATTTCAACTGCTTTTTGATTCATCAATGTGGCAAAATTTTCAATGCTTCCAGATATGTGTTCTGCAAATATAAATCCAACTTCATTTGCAGAATGTATTAAAAATAAGTCTAATAATTCTTGAACTGTTAATGTCTCATCTGGTTGTATAGCAGCGTTTGAATATCCATTTGGAATTGACATTACTGCACTACGACTAGCTGTGATTTTATCTGTTAATTGACATTTTTCAATTGCTATTATTGCTGTTAAAACTTTAGTTATACTTGCTGGGTATTTTTGCACATTTTCATTTTTACCAATTAATACTTTTCCTGTATCTGCTTCCATTAATATAGCTGCTTCTGAATATATTGTTAAATTGTTTGCCTCCGGAGATGTATCTCTTATTGTTGATTCTGTATTTTGAACTTCATTTGTAGAAGTTTCAATATTATTAGATTCTTCTACTGCATATATTATGCTGTTTGTAAAAATATTTGTTGATATTATAATGCTTAGCAATGCTATTAATATCTTGTTCTTTATTTTCATTGGTTTTATAACTCCTTGTTTTTAATGATGTCATCTTATATGATATCGTATTTATGAATTATTTTCAAGGAATTTTATGAGGTTTTGAAATTTTTTACAATTTTTTTATGATAATGTTTTGGGTAATATTTGTTTGTGATTATTTTATGATAGTGCTTTGGAAAATATTTGTTTATGATTATTTTATAATAGCGCCTTGGGTAATATTTTAAAGAAAGGTGTTTTTGTAATTATGTGTGCCTTATGTAAGGCAAGAAAGGAAGGGGTTTATGAAGAAATTTATTAATAAAAAATTTATTTTAATTGTTGTATTTATTGTATCTGTAACAACAATATATTTTGTTGTACAACATATTATTAGTTCATTTAATAATAGTAATTCAGATTTTATAGAAGATAGTGATGTTGAAGCAAATGCTTCTTTCAATGAACAAGATATTTTAGATGAGGAAGATATGGTCTCAAAAGAAAATGTTATTGATAATGTGGATAATGAGGTTAGCGATGGTAATTCTACTGGTAGTGATGTTGCTAATGATGATGAAAATATTAATGAAAGCGGGGATAATATTAATACAGATAATTTGAATAAAATTTATATTTACGTTATTGGTGAGGTTAATTCTCCTGGTGTTGTTATTTTGAATGAAGGTAGTAGAATTGTCGATGCTATTAATGCTGCTGGTGGTACTACTGCAAATGCTAATATTTCTAAAATTAATCTTGTGTATGTGCTTGAAGATGGTATGAAAGTTAATATTCCAAATGATAATGATTTAAAAAATAATCCTGATTTTGAATATGTTACTTTAGGTTCTGCTAATGGTTTGAATGATTATTCTAATAAAAATTCAAATTCTAATTCAAATTCTAATTCTAATTCTAGTTCTAGTTCTAATTCTTCTAGCGCATCTAATAATAATTCTGATAATAAAAATTTCTTAATTGTTAATATTAATTCTGCTACTCAAACTGAACTTGAGACTCTACCCGGTATCGGTCCTTCTTTGGCTTTGAAAATTATTAATTATAGATCTGAAAATGGTAGGTTTAATTCTATTGAGGATATTAAGAATGTTAAGGGTATTGGCGATAGTAAGTTTGAGGATATTAAAAATTATATTGTTGTTTAATTTTTTGCATTTATTGCGCAAATTTTCAGAGCGCAAATTTTCAAAGTAAATTCTGGAAAATAAGATTTTATTGCATTATTCATATTTATTACAGTTTTCAAGTAATAAAACGGAAATAAACCCGAAAAAAATATAGAATTTTGATTAAAACATAGAAAAATAAGCATGGCAAATAAACGGTTTTATTTCCGCTTTTTCAGACTTATTTCAGTTTATATGTTTTCTTATGATTATAAAAAAATTAATTTTAATTTGAATTATTTCAATAAGTTATTAAATAATTCTTCACTAAATACTTTTATAAAAGCTTGTTTAGGTGTAAATGAGTCTAAAGATTTAAGAGGAGTATCTAAAAGTGTAAAATTTTTTCCTTTTATATCTTTAGGTGTATAAATATCAATAGATTGTCCCTTAGGAAAAAATTTCCTTAGTTGTTTATTGATATTCTCAACATTTGGTTTTTGATTTGACACATAAGGGTCACAATAAAATAACTTACATCTTTCTTCACCAGTATTCTT
>CANROK010000108.1 GCA_947632205.1 uncultured Bacilli bacterium | reverse complement strand
CGTGGTATCGTCCGCACAGATTGCCTTTAATTACTTCATTCATGGAGAAGGTCAGATAATGGAAACAGCACCTCTTCCTTTGTATGGTGCGGTAATGGCTGTGCTTTGCCTTGGGCTTGCGTTCTTTAACCGCAGCCAATACAAGAAAACGAACAGCACAAGCACGATGCTGCGAGCAGAGGCACAAACTAATTTGATTGACGGCTTGCAATCGGCAGCAATTGGTGTAGCAGTGCTGATATTGCAATTCATCCCACTTGAATCAACACTTGGCTTTCTTCATTACACTGGAGATTTCTTTGTTGTTACAGTACTCTGTATATGGTCGATAAAAGAACCTTTCGTTATTCTCTTTTCTGCTTTCCGTGAGCTTACGGGCGGCGTTACGAAAGAGAAAGCTGTCTGCGATGCGGTAGTCAATGCAACGGAGCTTGGCGAGGATTGCTTTACTGTTTACAAAATCGGTATGAAGATAAAGGTCTGCATTCCTGTGAATGAAAAAACGGAATCACACATCAGAGAGAAAGAAAAAATGCTTGGAACTTTGCGTCAGAATTATGAAAGTGCGGAGATTGAATTTGTTATTCGCTAATCCCTAATAGGATAAGTACGATTAGAAAACTTCAGTTTCACACAGACAATAAAAATCAAATAATGACCAAGCCAAAAGGCACGAACCGTAAAAAGTTCGTGTCTTTTGTTTTGCCCATTATCAAAAATCTGAAAGGAGTTGCCCCGATGCCAAGTGAAGAATTGGAAAAACTGAAACAACAGCAACACAAGCTGGAGAAGAAATTGACCGCAGCCAAGCACAAGGAAAAGCAGTTGGAACACAAGCTGAAACAGTTGACCCGAAGCGAAAGAACCCACCGCCTTTGCACTCGTGCCGGAATGTTGGAGAAGTTTCTGCGAGAGCCGACCCTGCTGACGGACGATGATGTGATGGAACTTTTGACTTTCATCTTTCATGGCGAAGCCGTTCAAAAGAAACTGGACTTGCTGATTGAGAAGCGAAAGAAAGAAGCGACAACGGAGGACGGCGAGAGCTAACCCCTCGTTAGAGGGCGCAATTATACACCACCTAAAGTTGGTGCATTGCGTTCTGCCGAAAGCCCCTGCCGGAAGCCGATGATTTTTGCAGAAGTCATCTCTGCTCCAATCATCCAGAGGAAGCTACACTTCCCCTGCGCTGGCTTTGCCAGCTACCCCTTTGTGGACTTGCCGCCCAGGAACGATTGCAAGCAATCATTCTTGGGCAACAAGTAATAATGCCTACTATCATTTTGAAACCAGATGCAGTATAATGGGAGCAAGCGAAAAATAGAAGTTTACGCATTATTCGTCTATGAACAAACTGCTGAGAAATCCAGAATTTATGCGGATGTTACGAATCGTATCACGCATGTGAAAGCCTGTTTCTTTCCATTATTCATGTCTTTTGATATTTTGGATTCAGCCGAAAGGCAAATTCAAAAGTGAAAGGATTAAGAATATGAAAGAGAATGGGAAAAAGTCATTGATTATCGGTAGTGTATTTACAATTGCGTTTATTGTTTGGACGATTTTAATACAAACAGTAGATGTACAGCCGGTTGGACAAAACAGAACGGATGTAGGGTTTGCAACTTGGAACCTTTGGTTTCATAAACTGACAGGTGCCAACATGTTACTATATACAATTACAGATTGGTTGGGGCTTGTACCCTTATTTGTATGTTTGATATTTGCCGGAATGGGCTTCTGTCAGTTGCTGCAAAGAAAGAATCTTTTTAAGGTAGATGCTGACATTATAATTTTGGGAGTTTATTATGTGATCGTGATTGGATGTTATCTCTTGTTTGAGGCAATCCCAGTTAATTACAGACCGATACTTATGAATGGGGTTATGGAGGCTTCATATCCGTCGTCAACAACGCTTCTTGTGGTAACAGTTATGCCGACATTGGTCGAGCAGGCACTTCGAAGAATGAAGAAGAATACTTTAAGCAAAGTAATAGCAGTAGGTTCTATTGCCTTTTCTTTATTTATGGTGGTCGGACGATTGGTTTCAGGGGTGCATTGGATTACAGACATTATTGGCTCAATGCTTTTTAGCCTGGGACTGTTTCTGATTTATAAAGGTTTAGTACAGGTCTTTCTTTGCAAGGAAATGAGGTAGGAGGTTGTACTTTGGAATTTAATGAAAAATTACAGGAACTTAGAAAAAATAAAGGACTGACACAAGAGGAGTTAGCAGAAGCACTTTATGTGTCAAGAACAGCTATTTCCAAATGGGAATCCGGCAGAGGATATCCGAACATTGACTCACTAAAGGAAATATCTAAGTTCTTTTCGGTGACTATTGATGAGTTATTGTCTGGAGAAAAGCTGCTTTCCATTGCAGAAAAAGAGAATAAAGCGAACCTTCAAAGAATGTGCAGTTTGCTTTTTGGAATTGTGGATTTGTTTTCTTTTATGCTGATTGTATTGCCTCTTTATCCGAACCCAATTAACGGATATATTTATTCGGTGAACCTATTTTCATATACTGACACAGCATTCTTTAATATAATACTGTATTGGGTCTCTTACCTTGCTCTGATTGTTATGGGAATCACAAAAATTGCTTTGACACAGCTCAAAACAGAAAGGGGACAAAGCATTATAACGAGCCTTTCACT
>CANROK010000107.1 GCA_947632205.1 uncultured Bacilli bacterium | reverse complement strand
AGCAAGCAAGCAAGCAAGCAAGCAAGCAAGCAAGCAAGCAAGCAAGCAAGCAAGCAAGCAAGCAAGCAAGCAAGCAATGGAATATTACACGAAAAGAGGTGGAACATATACTTATGTTCTAACCTCTTTTTTAAAGGAGGTGAAAGATATTTAATATCTTCACTTCCTAGAGGTGTTCTATGGCAATAAAAATAAATAACTCGCTCATAAATGGAATTCCAAAGGTGGGGTCCGATGGTTTATCTTGTTCGATAGATGATAATAACTTAGATAATGTATTAGATACAGGTTTTTATTATGGAAATAGAATGACCAACGGACCAAAAGAAGTCAGCTCATCTAATAATAATTGTTTTGGATTTTTAATTGTTATATCTCATAATGTATCAAAAAATTATTGTGTTCAAGTGCTTTTCACACAAGGAAATAACACCAATATTTATTTAAGGCAAAAAAATAATACATGGACATCTTGGTATAAAATTAATACGACTTTATCAAGTTAATATTGTTATAGAACAACATAAGTTTTTTTACTTATGGCAGTAAAAACAAATGTAAAAATACTAGCAGATGTAATTTATCCGGTTGGAAGTATTTATCTAAGTGTAAATAGCACAAGCCCTGGTACTTTATTTGGAGGTACTTGGGAACAAATCAAAGATCGCTTTTTATTAGGATGTGGCAGTACATATAGTAATGGTTCTACGGGTGGAGAGGCAACACATAAATTAACAATAAATGAAATGCCGAGTCATAATCACGAAATGTCTAATGGTACTGATTCATCAAGCGAAGGTCATATATTTACCCAACCTAATGCTAAAGCAGAAATGCTTTATGATGAGCATAAGGCATATTGGTGTACTACCAGTAATGTTGGTGGAGGTGCAGCACACAACAATATGCCACCATATTTTGCAGTTTATATGTGGAAAAGAACGGGATAAATTAATTAAAGGAAGATATTAAATGTCATTTATATGGCATTAAGAATAAATTTACCAGAGGGTAGTAATTATATTATTGTTGGCTCAGTACTAATTTGTTGGGGAAGAGTCACTAAAATTCAACCTGCTAATGGACATTTTAATGATTATACAGTAAGTTTGCCTAAAGCTTATAATTCGAGCGATAGCTATTCAACATTTGTTACAGGATACTATGCCAATTATGCAAATGTTCACTATTCAGCAGTTAATCAAAATGGCTCAAGTTTTAAAGTGTTTTTTAGGCAATCAGATGGTGATTATTTTAAAGCAACTACTGGAGAAATATTCTTTTATTGGATGACAATTGGTACTATATAAAAATAAAAAAGAAAGAAGGTATTTATGAAATTAGAAGAATTTTTAAATAAGTTAAATTTAGCTTTAAATAGCAAAACAAAATATAAAAAAAGTGGTTGGGGAAACCATGATGGTGATTTATGGTATTTTGATTGTGTATGTTTAATCAAAGGAATACTTTGGGGATGGAATGCTGATTTATCTAAAAAACGAGGCGGAGCAGTATACCAATCAAATGGAGTTCCAGATATAGGAACTGAAACAATAATTAATAAATGTATCAATGTATCTACTGATTTTAAAAATATTCAACCTGGTGAATTGGTTTGGATGAGTGGTCATGTAGGTATTTATGTCGGCAATGGAGAAGTAATAGAAGCAACTGCAGCATGGACAAAAAATGTTTTGAAATCACAAATTTCTAATGATGGTACAAGAAGTAAGAATGGTAAAAAAGTCTATAAGTGGAAGAAACATGGCTTTTTACCTTATGTAGATTATGGCAATACAAATAATACTATAGAAGCAAAAAGTCCTTGTATGAAGCTTCAAATGGCTCTAAATGAACAATATAATTTAAAGTTAGAAATAGATGGTAAGTTTGGTCCAAAAACAACTGAAGCTTGTTCTAAAAATCAATTGTATAAAGGTAAGAAAGCAAGTATTCATATTAAATGGTTGCAAGAAAGATTAATAGAATTAGGTTATAGTTGTGGAAAAAGTGGAGCAGATGGTTCATTTGGACCTGATACTCTAACAGCAGTTAAAAAATATCAACAAGATCATAATTTAAAAGTAGATGGATATGTTGGTAAAGATACACATAAAAAATTAGTAAGTTAAAAAGGTAGGGAATAAAATCTCTACCTTTTTTTAATTTATAGAAAATTTCTTTTAAATATTTCTCTAAACTCTTCTTTAGTTTTATGATAATATTGCATAAATCTTTGTTGACCTAATTTATGCCAATAGTCATTAAAAAATTTATCTTCTTGCCATCTTTCATGGCATTTCCAACACATCCTAAGGCATAATCCATATTTCATAGAATTAGCTCTATTTTTACCTCTAAAAATTTCATGCCAAGTTAAATCAGTTGTATTATCGCAAAACATACATTCATCTTTATTATCAGAAAACAAACTAAATCTATTTTTTTCTAATTTTCTTAATTTTGCACTTTTATTGTGATTTTTTGTAGTTTTTTCTTTATCTTTGCACAATATTTTCTTTTTTACTGTGCATTTTTTATATTCTTTATATTTACAATTACTACAATCTTTAAGTTGTATTTCTTTTTCTAGTTTGTTACAATATATTGTATGATTTAATTTTACTTTTAAATATTTACATTTATTCATTTCATTTACACCTTTTTAGTTCTAATGAA
>CANROK010000106.1 GCA_947632205.1 uncultured Bacilli bacterium | reverse complement strand
ATGCTGCCGTAGCACAGTCGGTAGTGCGCAGCATTGGTAGTGCTGAGGTCACGGGTCCGATTCCCGTCGGCAGCTCTGAAAATATTGAAAAATAAAGGCTTTTCGAGGATTAGTTCTTCGGAAGGTCTTTATTTTATGTGGGGCATAATTGAACGGATGCCTCACTTCTTTTTCACTGTATTTTTTTAGCATGAATGAATGGGAAAATCCAAATTTGTTCAGATTTTGTTACCAAAACAGAAAAAACACTGATAAGCTGATGATACAGCAGAAAGAAAGCAAGGCTTTTACATGAGCGTTACTTCTCTTGTATTTCCATGTTATCAAGAGCATATTGCAGAGCCATGCCAATCAATTCATTTCTTGAACGGTTGGTTTTAGCGGAGAGTTCGTTATACTTCTCCTGCAATTCTCTGTCTATGCGGATAGTCATGGTTACAGCTTTATCTTCCTTTGGCTTAACTACAAACTTTTCCATGTGACACAATACCTCCATAAGTTTTAAATACATTATAATTTGTATTGCCACTGCTAATCTATGACACAAAATGAGTTGATTATTGATGTGAAATATCAATGGACTTTTGCATTGATACGGCGTATAATATATTTTGTCAAAATAATGCGAAAATGGAGGTCGGTTGACTATGGCAAAGGAAAAGAAAGAAAAAAGTGCTGTGAAAAAGGCATTTTACAAGAAATGGTGGTTTTGGCTAATCATCATTGTGGTATTAGCTGGTATCTTTGGGAGTGGCGGCAAGGATAAAGACGCTGTGCAGACTGCAAGCGAGAATGAATCTTCTACTACTGAAACATCAGAAGACAGCAAGCAAACAGATTCAGAAAGTGAAGGTATAGACTTTGTGGTATCAGATGTCCGTAATGATGTAACAGGTAAATGGCGAAAATCCTTGATTGCAGAAAATGTTGAGCCAAAGGATTATGCTCTTGATTATTACAAACAGTATTTTAAGAGTGATGATGAAATACATGCAATCATAAATTTTAACTATAACACAACAACAAAACTGTCAGTTATGGATAATCTTCTTGATGTAACGATATATGAGTATGTTAACAAAGAAGAACATGACGCAAAGGTACTCTTTAGCGGTATGGTGTTGGACGAATATTTCATTGACATAGACAGTGGGGAAATATTCAATGCACAAGAAATTACCTCCACAAAGGAAGTGTCTCCCGATAACTTTATTGCAGATGTAAAAGACGTAATACAAGGAGCAATCAGCAGTAAGACGGAAGCAATTACAGATGTTGTACTGGAAAATGGAGATTTGTGTGTATACGTTGATTTTAGCAAGGCAGACCCCTCTCCTCTCACATTAGAGGATTTGGCATTGTCGAGAACATCATCAATCACAGACGCTATTCTTGAATTAAAAGACTACGACGAATTGTGGGAAACGATAACTGTTGACTTTGGTGATGTAGGACATATTACAAACAGCAAGACGGATATGAAAAACAGTGGTTTTGGACGGTATTTCCCCGCAGAAGATTTCAAGATTGAGTGAAAAAATATTTAAAAATACTCTTGCTTTTCTCTTTGAAAAAGCGTATAATCATTATATATCTAAGAAGTAGCGAAAAAGAGAGCAAGTAACTTAGAAGAGTAAAGAGACTCCAGAGAGAGCAGATTGTCAGTTGACTAAGAAGAACAGTTGTTCAAAGCGGTCAGAAGACATTGGCTCTCTTTTTTGTGTGCAATTCTATGAAAGGAAGGACAATGAATGAAAACAGTTGAAAATCAGAAGTCTTCCCGATGCAGATTAAAAAAGAATTGTCAACAGGGGTTAGACGGAATGAACTTGGAGTATGTGTTAAGCATAGAGGGCGCAGAGCGATTATATCTGCAAACGGAAAGCATATGTAATGAGGACGGAAGAACAATAGCAGAAATAAGCTGTGCTGGCGGTAGATTATCGGCATATGTCAATGCGGTACATTGCATAAGACCGAACAACGTAAAACCATTGACTGTTGCTGATACAATCAAATTAGAGCTTATCAAATCTAAAGTTATAGGCTTTATGAGCGATTATTTGAAAAGACATTTGCAAGGGTATTCAGAGGAATATATCAATGGTCTTACAGTCGCAAGGCTGGAATGTAATATTACACTTCCATGCGAGAAAGGCGCAAGTCCATCTGATGTTATCAATCTGTTTGAACATGCTTTGGATAAAACAGTATTGCATAAACAGAGGAAAAATAAAGACAGTCATAATAAAATAGCAACAAGCTGTTATTATACGAAGCGCAAGGAATATTGTTTGAAAATATATGATAAGACAATCGAACAGCATGATAATGGCAATCCGTTAGTTGAGGCTAATCTACTTCGTGTGGAAATCGTATTTCTTGATAAAGCATTAAAGAGAATGTATGGCGATAAAAACACTTTGAACGATATACTGACACAAAAAGCTATTGTAATTTTGTGTAAGGAATATAAAAAGGTATTCAAGCAAGAAGTAGTTGAGAAATCCGTAAAGTCATATCTTAATTGGTGCGTAAAGATGTTATTTGACAGCTTGCTTTATTTTGAACATGGGAATACGGTTTCAGAAACGATTGCAAAGCATAAGGAGCATATCCCTGATATGGAAGTACTTAGGAAAGCATTGAAAAAATGGTATCATTACAAAAAAGTTGCTGATAG
>CANROK010000105.1 GCA_947632205.1 uncultured Bacilli bacterium | reverse complement strand
AATATGCTGGTAAAGATATAAGTCTTACTATTGATTTAATTGCAATACAAGTAGTGGATGGTGATGCTTAAAATGAAAATGATTAAAAAAGTATCACAGGTTATGTTTTGGATTTTTCTAGTAATTATTGCTCTTTATAGTACATTTATTATAGTTCAAAAATTATTTTTTAAAGATAAAACACCTAATTTTTTCGGTTATAAAAACTTTATTGTTTTAACAGGAAGTATGAAACCAACATTAAATGAAGGCGATATTGTTTTTGTCAAAGAAGCAAAAGAAATAAAAGAAAATGATATTATAGCATTTAAAGAGGGAAATTCAGTAATTACTCATAGAGTATTTGAAGTATATAAAGAAGATGGTAAAGAATATTACATTACAAAGGGAGATGCTAATTCTGATACAGATCAAGAGTTATTAGAGAAAGAAAATATTGAAGGAAAATACTCTTTTAAAATACCATTTTTAGGGCGTGTAATATTATTTTTTCAAAAACCAATCGGAATTATAATTTTATTTATGCTACTTGGAATATGTTTATTCTTGAGTTCAATAAAACCAAAAGAAAAGAAAAATATTTAAAGATAGGAAGTGATGAAAATGAAGAAGAAACAAGTAATTATAGTTTTTACAGTATTTTTAATTACAATTGCTTTGGCAATAACTTGTGGTGAAACTTATGCAAGATATAAATTAACTAGGCGTTATGATACAACATTTTCATCATATCCATTCTATTTTGAGGTTAAGAATAATACGGATAGAATTTATGTTAATAGAGGGGTACAAACAGTAAATTTGAATATTAAAAATTATGTTGAAGATAATTACAATTCTTTTCAAACCAAGTATAGCATAACTCTAGAAGAAAATGATATTTTTACTTTAGAACAACAAATAACAGGAACAATTGAAGCATCCAAACAGGATGAAGATATTGAATTGAAATTAACTCCAAAAGGAGAAAATACGAAAACCGGTGGTAGTGTTACGCTTGTTGTAAAGGTAACAGAACCATATACAAAGGAAATTAAAATAGTAGTAACCATTGGTATGCTAGGAAATTATGTGATAGAACTTGCTGATAATAAAACTTGTTCTTTTATGGACACGGAGATTCACCCACATGTAACTGATACGAAATGTTCAGATGATTATTTTCCACCGGTTGCAGAACCTCATTACTATAAATATTTAACAGGAAGTAATGAATGTGTTGATTTTAATTATGTTTGGTATTCGGGAAAAATGTGGAGAATAACAGAAATATTAAATGATGGATCAATAAAAATGATTTCGGAAAATATTGTATCGGCCATCAACTTTGGTCAAGATGCAAAATTTAATAATTCATATATAAAACAATGGTTAAATGAAGATTTTTTAGACACTTTATATAATCATGAAAATATATTAGTAGAAAATGCTAGTTGGGATATATCTTATTTTTATGATTGGTGTTGGAGAGAACCACCTGAAACGGTAAAAGCTACAGTTGGTTTGTTAAATCCTTATGAATATAGTAAGGTACGACAGTACAGTGATGGTGAGCATAATTTTTTAAGTCTTGGACATAGTTGGTGGTTATCTTCCTATATTAGTGCTGGTGCTAAAGCTGTTAATGGAATTCAACAAAATGGTGACATAACAGGATGGGATGTGCCAAATACCGCTTTTGGAGTTCGTCCTGTAGTAATATTAAAACCAGATATTAAATTTAGTGGTAATGGAACACAAGAGGATCCCTTTGTTTTACTAGATGATAAGTCGGCAGCTAAAGAAGGAGATAAAATAAATACAAGACTTCCAGGAGAACTTGTTACAATTAATGGTATGTTATATCGTATAGTAAATACTCATGAACTTAATGGAAAAACTGTAACTAAATTAAAAAGCGCTGAATATATCACAGATGAAAATGGTGTTATGCTAAAACAATTTGGTAGTATGGAATTTACATATGATAAAGAGGCTGGTGCAAATATTGCATATGATAGAATTGTTGCTTCAAAGAATGATAGTTATTGGCTATCGTATTTAAATAATACGTGGCTTAATAAACTTGAAGAACAAGGTATAAAAAAATATTTGGTTGAAGATACTTATTATGTAAATCCTGCTCAACTTAAACCTGAAGATGGAAGCAGGATTGGTAGTTATAAAAATACGATATGTAAAAAAACAGACACTTCTGAAACTACTAAAGACTGTGAAAAAACAACGAATACTTGGACTGGATATGTTGGACTTCCAATTGTTGGTGAATTGTTTGCATATCCATTAGGAGGAACTGATACACACGATTATAAGACTGCTACAATGACTCCATATGGTGATGGTAACTCCCCGATGATTGGAGTATTTGAGGTAAACACACAAGGTATATTTCAAGAAAACTACGATTTAGATTTTGCTGTAAAACCAACTATTACTTTGAGTGAAGATGTTATAATAAAAAGTGGAGATGGAAAGACTCCTACAACAGCATTTGAAATAAAATTGCCAGGTGAAGAATCCTAGTAATCGAATAGACTACTAGGATTTTACTTATTTATTTAAAACTACATAACAATAATCATAAATATATAAATGTTTATTTATCATTTTATTGATTTTTTTATCATTAAAATCAGTTTCATAGATATTAAATAACATCTCAATTGTAAATTTCTTTTTTTCTTCTAAATTCAACTCTAAATACTTGGCTGA
>CANROK010000104.1 GCA_947632205.1 uncultured Bacilli bacterium | reverse complement strand
ATGCACAGTCTGCAATCTTGAAATTAATAAAATTTTCATAGAAAGCTTTGTCCTTTGTAAATGGTAAAATAATATGTAGGAATATGACAAAGAAAAATGTCGTTTTTCCTACATATTTTTTGTACCTCAAATCTATGATATAATTATGTAAAATACATAGAAAGGAGGTACACAATACAAATGAATTGGGAAAATTTAAATAATATGTTAAAGGAGGTGATTAGATTGAACATAAAACCCAATTATGCTCGGTATCGCACGAGAAATTGGATGCGATTGGCGAACTGCCAAAAAGAGATATGAAATACAGCAAAGTATAGAAAATGGTTCGCCATTGCCACTAAAAAAACATAACTCAATACTTGATTCATATACTCATATAATTGATGCAAAGTTAGAAATTGCTGGTATAACAGCTTCAGCTATATATCATTTTCTAGTAGACACTACTGATTATCCTGGAAAATATGGATTAGTTAGAAATTATGTTAAAAAGCATAAAGACAATAAACCAAAAAAAGCTACTATTTTAGTACCAAAAGTACCTGGAAAACTCGGACAGGTAGATTGGAAGGAAGATATAACTTTAATTAATAAACATGGAGAACCAATTACATTTAACATATTTTTATTTACCTTACCTTTTTCTGAGCGTAAATATTGCAAATTATCCTTAGATAAAAAACAAGATACCGTTATAAACTTACTGATTTACGTATTTAATGATATTGGTGGTGTTCCAAAAGAAATTTGGTTTGATAATATGCTAACAATAGTTGATGCATCAAAAATAGGACAACATGATAGAATTAATGAAAAAATCAAACAATTTGCAAAAGATATGGGATTTACTGCAATTCCATGCAGACCTAGAAGGCCTCAAACAAAGGGAACTGTAGAAGCTCTAGCAAAATTATGTGATAGATTACTTGCATATAATCATGAATTTGAGTCAGTTGAAGACTTAGAAAAAATAATTGAAACATTTAAAGAAGGAATAAACAATGAAGTGTCACAAACACATAATAGAGTAGTTAATGATGTTTTTACATATGAAAAAGAATACCTATTGCCATTGCCTAATAATAAAATTCTTAGCTCATACTTTTCTAACCGTCAAACCAGAAAAGTATCTAAAGATTCTATGATTTCATACAAAGGCAATAAATATTCAGTACCTGTTAAATATATCAATTTCGATTTAAATATCATCGAAAAAGATAATTGCTTATATATTTATAATAACACAAATTTGGTTCGTTGTCACGAAATAACAAAAAATTCTTTAAATTATAACAAAGATGATATTAAAGATATATTAGCTAGTGATTTATTAAAAAATTCATCAGAAGAGAAAATAGAGTTATTTATAGCAAATAATTTAAGTCAATATGATAATTTATTATAGTGGAGGGAATGACATGAAATTTAAAGATGTTGAAGATAATTTAAATATACTAAAATTAGATAAAATGGCGGAATGTTTATCAGAATATGTAGATAAAGTTAATAGTGAGAAAATACCATTTCTAAATGCACTATATGAGCTAACTAAATTGGAAATAGCAAATAAAGCTGACCGTTCTTCACAATTTAATATAAGAATTGCACATTTCCCATATTATAGAACATTTGAAGATTTTGATTTTACATTTCAGCCATCTATAAACGAAGAACAAGTACGAGAGTTGGCATCATTAAGATTTATAGATGAAAAAAAGAATATACTTTTGATAGGTTCACCAGGGACACGGAAAAACACATATAGCAACAGCCATAGGGATAGAAGCTGCAAAGAATAGAGTAAGTACGTACTTTATTTCTTGTCATGATTTAATATCTCAACTGTCGCTAGCACATAGTGAAAATAGGTTAACAGATAAAATTAAACAATATAACCGATATAAATTGCTTATCATTGATGAGGTAGGTTATTTACCAGTAGATAAAACTGGAGCGAATTTGCTGTTTCAGTTATTAGCGAAAAGATATGAAAAATATTCAACCATAGTAACATCTAACCAGCAGTTTTCCAAATGGGGAGAAGTATTATCAGATGCAACACTTGCATCAGCAATTTTAGACAGATTGTTGCATCATTCATATGTTTTTAATATAACAGGAAATTCATATAGAATAAAAGATAAAATATTAGAAAAGAGGGATAATAATGTGGTGCATTAAAGAAATAATAAAAGCTAGTGTATGTAGCTTTTGTGAAACAGTTCATGAATATGAGAGTTTAGAAATATCAGAATTTTTAGAAGGTGTTAGAAATTTTTTAAGAGAAGAAGATTTAGAAGATTGTTTAGCTACATGTAGTGAAAATATTACATATGACATAAAAAATATAGATAATATTTGTGATGACATAATGTACCTTTTGAATAAGAAAAAATTTGAATTTAATGATATATCAAAGTGTTGTGAAAAAGCTTTTAGGAAGACATTATATGTAGATAATACAATAAATGTAGAGGCATTTGTAGATAATATAACAACAGAATTAAAGAAAAAATAATATAACAAAAGGGGGATTTTTCCCCCAATAATATCTTTGTCAAAAGACTACAAAAATTTTTCAAAAAAAACTACATTTTTTCTTGACATTTACACTTTACATAAAGCACAACGCGGAAACCGACGGGAAAGGTAGCAGCGCGAAGTATCACCTGAACCGTCGCGGTAGCATACTGGGTGGGACGTACTTAAGTCCATG
>CANROK010000103.1 GCA_947632205.1 uncultured Bacilli bacterium | reverse complement strand
TAAACTTAAACATTTTAAAGATATGTTTTATAATCTTGTTCAATTTCTTATGGATAAAATATTTAGAGTTAAAGATAGCAAATATAAGGAATTTGTTGAAGAATTATATAAACATGGAGCATTAGACAATAAAAATTATGAAGATATTATGGGTATATCTAAAACTAATAATTCAAAAGACTATCTTGCAATAGAAAAAGATGACTTTGAGCGTTAATGCTTAAAATCATCTTTTTAGTATGCTTTTGTCATCAAACTTTTTTCTAATTCATCTAATCTATCAAATAAACTATTCAAAAATGTTATTAAATAAATATGTGGTTTAGTAATTAGATTACTAAATTTAAATTCAAATCCTTTACTTTTAAGAGATAATTTTATCATATTAACTTCATCTGATAAAATAGGTATAAAAGCTAAAGATATTGCTACAATTAAAGTTAAATTATCTATGTCAATTTTAAAAAATTTTAATGGATATAGCAGATATCTAAATGCAGATCTTATCTTTGTTGAATCAAAATAACTTCCCATAATATATGTAAAATCAATTACAAGAAATAATCGTATTCCTACTTTTAAAGAAGAATTAATGTCGCTAAATACTATATTACATAATATTATAAAAATTATAAATAGAATGTTATTTTTAAGAAATTTAATGTGTTTTTTTAATGGTATCTTAATTATCAACGAAACAATATAATTAAATATAAATATTACACCAAGAATATATATGTTATTTATTAGAAATAATAATATACTATATATAAAGAAGAATATAAGTACTAAAAAATAAATCACTTTTCATCAATTCTTTCTAATATAGAATTTTCATTTAATTTACTAACATCTTTTATTTTTAATAAGTTTGCAACTTTTAATATAAATGGAATCTCCAAATTGTGTTTATTTAAGATGTTATATTCTTTAATTATCTCAGAAAGTGTATATTTATAAACTTTATTATTATCAATAATAACAATATTATCAGCATAAATAAGTTCGCTCATATCATTAGAAATAAAAATAATTCCCATATCTTTTTTTAAATTCTCTAGAAGATTATATATTTCTCTTTTGCCGTTAATATCAAGCATTGATGTTGCTTCATCAAAAATGAGATAGTCAGGATTTAAAGATAATTGTGATGCTATTGCCACTCTTTGTTTCTGACCACCAGATAATTGATATGGATTAGCATTTATATATTCGAGCATACTTACCTTCTCGAGACTGCTTTTAATCTTATTAGGAATTTCATCTTTAGAAATCTTCATATTTTCTAAAGTGAATTTTATATCATCATATACTTTTGAAAATAATATTTGATTGCTTGGATTTTGAAAAACCATACCTATTTTTTTTCTGATTATCTTATTATTAGTTTTTTTATTAAGTTCTATATCATCTAAGTAGATTTTACCAGAATTCGGAAATAATAAACCACTAATAACATTTGCTAAAGTAGATTTCCCGCTACCATTTGCTCCTATTATAAAAGTAACTTTAAATTTGTCTATATCCAAGTTAATATTATCTAAGACTACTTTGTCATATTTAAAAGTTACATTTTCTAATTTAATCATTTATTAACTTTTTAAGCCTTTCTTCAAGTATTTTACATAAAGATATAATTGTAATAACTTTTATAGGAGCCATAATTAATTGCTTTAGTATTCTAATAGGAATTATAATATTGCTTGCACTTTTATTGATTATAATAATCCAAATTGTATTTAAAAGCCCATTCAAAATTCCTGTAACTATTATAGTACTAATGATTAATCTTATAATAAAGCCTTTATCAATTCTAAAATTTTTTCTATATAATAGAAGTCCATATGTCAATCCAGTAAAAAAAGCTGTAATAGTAAAACCAAAGAAATAACTTCCAGTTGGAAATAACAAAGCTCCAATAATATCACTTACAGTAGCAATAAAGGTGCTATATTTTGGCCCTAAAATAATGGCTCCTAACATAATAGGAACAAAAGAAAAACCAATTGTAATAATGTTTGTTCTAATAGACAGAATCCTACCTAAAACAATAGTAGATGCAATAAAAAGCGCACATAATAATATTCTTTTTGACTTATTCATAAAAAAATCCTTTCTTTTCCGCATGAAAAAACAGGATTAATTATCTGTATATTTCATTAGCGGAATGCGAAAATAAATAAGCGAATTAAATTCTTGCCTTATAAACAACTTCCCGTCTTATAAGTCTTAACTATTCATTTTCTACTCTAATATTTTAAATGTTTTTTATAGAAAAGAAGGGTTTTTAATAGAATTTTAGTCGATTGAATATTAAACAAATACATTTTTTCATATCAATCACCTTCCTGTATAATATTATACTCAAAATGAAGAAAATGTAAATATATCATGTTTCATATTTGTTTTTTTAATAAAATATGCTAAACTATTGATAGGGATTGATATTTTATGTATCAAATACGTTGATTTTGCGAAAAGTTGTAGATTACTACGTCAATCGCACCATAGTGCAATCCATCCGAACTATTAAGGTAAGGAAAAAATATAGAGATACTGATTTCAAAAAAGAAGTTGGTATTTTTTTATTTGTTAAAGATATGCTATAATAAAGTTACAGATTCTTTGAAAGGAGTACTTTAATATTACGGAAACTATTATATAAAAATGATAAGACAAAGTACCAAGTAATTATCTTATGTAAAAAAATATATTGTGTTAGAATACATTAAAAAGTTAGAAAGTAGGATGAAAATGAAAAATAAAAAAAT
>CANROK010000102.1 GCA_947632205.1 uncultured Bacilli bacterium | reverse complement strand
GCGGCGGGAGGCAAACGAATATCCGGCATCCGGCATGATCCGAATGCCTGTTTTACGGTGATCGAGCATACAAAGCTGCTGCCCCAGCAATTTGCCACATTGTATATGTCAGGGATTGCCTATGGAACGATTGAAATCGTTGCCGATGAGACTGAGAAGCGAAAAGGCATAGAGGCTATTCTCCATAAATACTCGCCGGATTATATTGAAAAAGGCATGAAATATATCGACGCCGCTCTTGATAAAATCTATGTGCTGAGGTTTGAAATAGAGAAGATAACAGGAAAAGGAAGAAAAGCATAATGAGTCAGACATATTACATTGCAAGCTGCGTATTCACATCGAAATACCCAGAACTGAGCAAGAAAATTCAACAGTACATACATGACCGATTTGGTATGCAGATCGTCCGGTGCTGTGTTCCAAAATATGATCTTCAGCGATTCCGTGAGCAGATGCCGGAGGACTACCGTGACAAATGGGACAGCATCCCGGACTGTGCGGATTTTCTTCCGGGAGATACCGTGTATTCGCTGTGCCATAACTGCTCGGCCATTCTGGAGGAAAGCAAACCCGGCGTGATCGTCAGGTCGATTTGGGAGCTGATCCTTTCAGATGAAACCTTTGCGTACCCCGACTATCGCGGTCAGAGTGTTTTCGTTCAGGACTGTTGGCGGGCAAAGGACCGAAAAACGGAGCAGGATGCGGTGAGAGCGATTCTGACAAAAATGAACTTTGTTATCCATGAACTGCACGACAACAGGGAGAAAACAGATTTTTGCGGGGTCTCGACGTATCGCCCGTCACCGAAACGAAATCTGGAACTGGCTCCGCGCCGGTTTGTTGAAAACGCGGCGGGTAAATTTATCCCCCGCACAAAAGAGGAACAGATTGACCTGATGAGGGATTACTGTGACCGGTTTCATGGCGAAAACGTGGTGGCATACTGCCACTACTGTGTGGAAGGTCTGGAGCTTGGCGGAGCCAACGCAAAGCATCTGGCGAGCCTTCTGTTTGAGCCAGCCGTACAGTAGAAGTAGTCCTGAGCGGCTTGAAGGGGGAATATCAGTGAAAGCAGCATGGAGTTCAGCGCAATACTTACTCTTTGAAAATCAAAGAAATCAGCCCGCAATCGATTTAATAAAGAAAATATCCGATTTTAAACCCGATACGATAGCCGATCTTGGCTGTGGCCCCGGAAACAGCACGCGGCTTTTGAAGCAGGCATTTCCCTGCGCGAAAATCGTCGGGATCGATAATTCGGAGAACATGATAGAGCGGGCGCGCAAAGAGTGCGGAGACATGGAATTTCTACAAAAAGACCTCCGTGAACTGACCGGCCAATATGATCTGCTGTTCTCCAATGCGTGTCTCCAGTGGATTCCGGCGCATGAGGCTCTTATCCCGGAGCTTCTGACACATTTGAATCCAGGCGGAGTCTTTGCGGCGCAGTTTCCTATGAACGACGCAGAGCCGCTTTACCAAATCATCCAGGCAGTAGCCGCAGAAGACCGCTGGGGTTTTAAGGATGTTGAAGTGGATTATAATGGGTCTTTGACCCCTCACCAGTATTTTGATCTGTTGAGCGGACATTGCAGCAGCTTTCAACTATGGGAAACGCGGTATTACCACAATCTAAAAGACCATAGGGCACTCGTTGAGTGGGTCAAAGGGACGCGCATAAGGCCCTACCTCTCCTGCTTGAATGACTCAGGCAAAGAAGCATTTGAAAACGAGATACTGAGACGGGTAAGAGAAGCCTATCCCGTTATGAAGAACGGAGAGGTCATTCTTTGCTTCAACAGGTTCTTTATGGTAGGGGTCAAATAATTGCAGGTGGAGCCAAAAAATGATTGACAAGACATTGGAATTTATCAAAGCAAATCATCTGAATATTTATGATATTGCTGTTATGACAGACAGCGGCATTGAGCATACATACTGCCAACCCTGCAACGCCTGTAACGCGATTTATTCTGTGACCAAGCTGTTTATTGTGACCATGATCGGTATTTTATATGATGAAGGGCGCGTCAAGCTGGATGACAGGATTACGGATGTTTTATCCGGCAGCCTGAAATTTCGATATGATCCAATATGGGACACGGTAACGATACGCCATGCCCTGACGCATACGATGGGAATCGATCACGGCGTGATCGACATTGACCGCGACGACACAAGCCAATATAAAACAGATAACTATTTGGAATTCATATTCTCAAATCCCCCGTCAGAAGCACCGGGACAGCACAGGCAGTATACGGATGTCCCCCATTATCTGCTGTCGCTGGTTATCGAGGCGATCACAGGGAAACGGGCGGATGAAGCGATCACAGAGCGAATACTGAATCCTCTGCACTTTGCCAGTACCGCATGGGCGCGCTGTCCGCAAAATCATACGATTGGTTCCTCCGGCGCCTATATGTCTGCGCGGGATATGGTAAAACTGGCTTGGCTGTATCAGAATAACGGCGTCTATCAGGGGACTCGGATCATCTCTGAAGAATGGGTCAGGCTGACGGAAAAAGAACAATATGACCTGTACCCGCTGAAACAGTCTGGCTTTTGGGGTAAGGGCGGGATGAACGGTCAGATGACCATGTTCAACCGTGAAAAAAGGTTAGCTGTTGCTTGGCTTGGCTATGAAACAAATCAAGAATCTGAGCAACTGCTCTCTTGGTTCAGTACAAAATTGTAATAGAATAACAGAAAGGCAGGTTATTTTTTATGAACACACTGGAAGCAATCACCACACGGCGCAGCGTCAGGCGCTTT
>CANROK010000101.1 GCA_947632205.1 uncultured Bacilli bacterium | reverse complement strand
TTCTAGTTGATTATTATACTATTTTATTATAAAAATACATAATAACCTGGGGTCACTATGTATTATAAAAAAATATTTTTTTAATTAGTTTAATTGACATTTAATTATATAAATGTTATATCTATATTGAAGGTAATAAAAGTAATTATCTTATAAGAATGGGAGGTGATTTAATTGAAAAATAAAAAAAATTTAGCCACCATTTCCCTTGTTTTGGCTCTTGTATCTTTAATTCCTTTGATAATTACTCCCGCTAATTTAATGGGCTCTATTATTTTTGTAGTTTTAGCAATTGTATTTGCAATATTAGCCATTATTTTTGGCTTTATTAGCAAAAGTAGTGCTAAAGGAAAAGCAATTGCCGGTATAGCGATTGGTGTTATTTCAGCTGTATTTATGTTTTTTGCCTTACTTGGTTTTTTAATGATGGGCAAAGCTAAAAATTGTACTAATATTGATGATAATACTGCTACCTGTGAAATAGCAGGTCAAAAAATTGAAATACCTAGAGTTTTTCTAAAGGAAGAACAATATGAGAAGGAGAACTAATGAAAGAAAGTAAAAAGAAACCTAATATTATTATTTTTACTATATTTATGATTATTGTTTTTCTCATAATTACAGAATTAATTATTTATGGTTTTGGCTCGAATCTATTAATATATTCAATAATGAATTATTCCAACGGAACTTTAGTTATAAGTGAAGCCGTTTTAGCTCTTTTAGTACTAATTGTCATGTTAATATTTAAAAATTCTTATGTTTTTACTCAGAAACATGAAAAATTATCGAAAGGTCTATTTTATGGTTTGTATTATATTATTGGTTCTTTAATTTTTCTTCTTATCATGGGTTTATTTGCTGGTGGCTTTAAAGGTGGCTTAGCCATATTAAATGTTTTAATTGGCTGCTTTTTAGTCGGTATTACCGAAGAATTTTTATGTCGTGGTTGGTTATTAAATGAGTTCTTAGAAAGATTTGGAGAAAGCAAAAAAGGAATTTGGTATTCAATTGTAATAAGTGGACTTATATTTGGTATGTTACATATTAGTAATATTTTTACAGCCCATCAAGATATTGCATCTACAATAGTTCAGGCCATAAGTGCCGCTGGAACAGGTATAATATTTGGAATAATTTACTATAAAGTTAAAAATATTTGGAGTGTTGTTTTATTGCATGGACTTTGGGATTTTTCTATATTTTTAGGTCAAATTGCTCCTGTAACAAGCACTGTTGAAGTAACAACTAATATAACTATTGTTGGTATAATATGTTCAATCATAATGTTTGTAGCAGAAATGTTAAATATAATTCCTTATGTAAAAGATATAAAAAAAGAACCAAAAAAGAGTACAGTTGTTTTATCGGCAGCATTTGGAATAAGCTTATATTTAGCATCAGTTATAATACTGGCTATTTCAAATTTTGATTTTGGTGATACATATGAATTTAGTAATATTAATATTGAAAATTATGCTATAACTAAAGATAATTATAGTGAATATTATATTAATAATACTAATATTTATGGGGAAAATTTTAATTTTAAATTAGCAAAAGATAAAAATAATTTAATATTAACTAATTTAAATACAAACTATTCTATTATATTTGAATGTAAGAATTTAAATGATTATATAATTATGGAAAATGATAATAATTATATAATTGCTTATAATGATAATATAGATAGTAATAATTCTTATTTATATTATGTTTATGTTAATAAGAATGAATTAAACAATAGTAATGATTTTATTAATGCCATAAAAAATAATTTAAAAAAATATTTATTATCTGATGTTTCTGATTTAGTAATTTTACATGATCAAAAAAATAATCAATCATACTTAACTGCTTATAACATAGATTATGGATATTATTTATTAATTGATGAAAATAAAATGGCAATATTAAATAGAGACAAATAAAAAGAAAAATTGTTTATTATAATTTTTCTTTTTTATTTACTTAAATCTTCTAATTGTGTATTTAATTCTTCTTCTAAAGTAGTTATTTTTTTAGCATCAGCTTTTTCTAAACTATACCAACCTTTTCTAAACATTAATTCATACGCATCTCTTTGATATTGTGCTATATCATCAAATATTTTTTTAAACTCTTTATATAATGTTTCATTAGAACTTTCTGTTAAAGCTACAGTCATGTTTTTTTCTATTGCTTTTAAAAGAGTTAACAAAATAGTCATATAATCTTGATCGTTTAAACTAATTCCTTTAGGTACTTCAGTTTTAGGATTACTAACTTTATTCTTCATTATTACCATCCTTTACTAATTTAATAATTTTTTTTAAATGATCATAAAACATAATGGAAGCGTTATTTAAACATTCACATACATCTTTATCATTGGCATAATTTATGGCATCTTCCATTAATTTATATGCTGTATGATTCCAACCAAAAATATCTTTTAAATAATCTAAATCTTTTGTAGTTAAAATATTTGGTACAGTTTTCATTTCTTTATTCACTTTTTATCACCTTTCTAATTATATTATTAGAAAAAATTATTTAAATATACTAATAAATAATGTTAATAATTGGTTAGTTATTAACAATAATTTAAGGTATCCTATTAATAGTGATATATATGGATATAGTAGAAATTGGTTTATTATTTTATTTATGTAGTTTTATTGGTTATATTTATGAATTAATATTAAATTATTATTTTACTCATGTATACTTTAAAATGTAAATTAATGAAAGAAATCTTCATTAGTTTATGATAGAATATTTTTTATTCCTTTTCAT
>CANROK010000100.1 GCA_947632205.1 uncultured Bacilli bacterium | reverse complement strand
AAGCGAAAATTACACCGCAAAGGCGCACTTTTCAATGATTCCTCGGCTTTGTATCAAACTCTGCAAGATCATATCTAAAAAAGTCAAACTTCCAATATGTTTTTGGAATTTATCAAGTGCTTCATTTCTTGTTTTTTCATTTTTATATGCTAAAGCATCATTTAATTCTTCCCTTAAGTCATTTAAGAATAAAGGATCAATTACTTTATGAATATTCTCGATAGATGTGTAATGCATACCTCCAGAGCGACGAGTTTCAGGATTTAAAGTTGATTCAAAAACTGCTCCGAATATTGTTGGAGATATCTCAGACCAATCAAAATCATCAGAAGCTTTAGAAAGCAAAGTATTTCTTATTTTTTCCGTAAATCTTGGTATTTCTATATTTTCATTAGAAAACAATCCGCCATTTACATATGGAAATTGATTTAAATCATCTTCAAGATAAGGGTCTCTTTTATCTAATGGTTGATCTAGCACTTTAAATAATTCTATAAGAGCTTTACGCATTAAGTCTAAATCTTCATATTTTGCTAAATAATCATGAAACACATTTTTTCTTCCAAATAATCCAGCATCTTCAGCATATAAACAAAATACTAAACGTACACATAGTTCATTTAAAGACTTTTGAGATTCTTCATTAGATAAATCATTATATTGGTCAGAAAAAGCATCATATAAAACGCCAACTAATTCACCAGCTTTAAATGATAATTCTTCTTCTTTTTTTAAATGTTCACTTTTAGCATCTACTATAAATGATAGTCTATAATATTCTTTTCCTAAATCTTTTAATAGGATTTCTTCTGGTTCCCCATTTGGATTATTCATATCATATACAAGAAATGATTTAAAATTACAAGTAATTATCCATCTTGGCCTGTTATCATATGAAAGTTCTGAAGAATATCTTTTGGCTTGTTGAAAAGGATTTAATAAAGAACCATCAGATTGTTTTATTGCTTTTCTTAAATCTTTATCAATTGATTTTTGTTCAATTAGAACTTTAGTCTTATCAATAAAACCATCAATAAAGCCTGTTGCTTTATCAATATGAACTGTATCTTCAAAATGAATAAAATCGATTGCATTGCTAACGCCTAATACATTTTCAAGTAAATCTATCCAAAACTTTTGAGATTCTCCTTTTTCATAGCCTTTACCTTTCCATCGTTCAGCAAATTCTTTGGCTTTTTTCTTTTGTTCTAAATCAGTCATTTTTTTCACTCCTTATTTTTTCCGTTATTTTTAATATTATTAGGGTTTGGCACTCCAAGTAAATTGCGGGAGTAAGCTCCCTGTGCTGGCTAAACCAACTTTATGACATTAATGACATTCACGAGATACTCTACTATATAGCAGATGTATCTGTCATCATGTCATTTTTATACAAAACTTGTAATATTTTTTCTTTTTCAACAAGTAACTTTATCAATTTTTAATTATATTTTTATTATTTTTTATCTATTAATTTACTTAATTTTTCTATTGATTTTGAATAATCGTCTATCTCATTATTAATTTTTTTCTTATATTTATCTACTATTTTTTCTAATTTTTTTACATCTTTTTCTTGTAAATCATCTCCAATTTTCAGTTTTTTTACATCACAATCATCTAATAATTTTTTTATTATTCTTCTAATTTGCAACTGTTCTTTCTCAGTTTCTATAATATCATCTATCATTATAACAGGTGCATTATCAGTATGAATTGCAAAACTATTATAATTATTACTTGCTACTGCTTTAATTTCTTCTTCATTATATTCAGCTAATTTCATTAATTTTGCTATATCAATTCTTAATACTGCACTTAATTTTCTTAAAGATAATACATTAGGTTTCTTTCTTTCGCCTTTCTCAATTTTTGCAACAGTATTATTATCAATCCCTGTTCTTCTTGATAATTCTCTTTGAGAGATACCCAATTTTTCTCTAGCTTTCTTTACTACACTTGCTAAAGTTTTATCATTCATTATGACACCTCTTTTATTTTAAATTCTTGTAATACATTTTTATTAATTTTTTGCAATCTATCCAATAATTTTTCAAATAAATTTACTCCAGATTTTCCATTAAATCTTAAATTACTATAATCATATTTCTTTTTATTTTTACTTTCTGGATATCGCAATGCTTCATATAAATCTTCCGTTGTTGTTATTTGATTAATTATTTTAAATTTGCCTATCACATCTTCTTGAAAATTATAAAAATTCTTTATTGATTTATAAATTCCTGACTTATCACCATAAATATCCTTTAATATTAAAAGTGAATTTTCTAATTCGTGCTTATAATCTATTTCTTTTCCATTTAGCAATAGCAAGCCTTTTATAAACAATTCAACTGTTTGAAGACTATTAAATAATGCTGGTATAAAAATATAAACATCACTTTTAATTACTTTTTTATTAAAATCAATCAAGGCTTCTTCTTCGCTAAAACCTATTCCAATGCTTAAATTATCATTTTGTATAATAGTTTCTAACAAAATTTTTGATGTATGATAATATTGACTAGCTAATACAAAATATTTTTTTGCAATTTCATTCAAAAACATATACACCTCAATATAATTTTAACATAAAACTTATTATTCAACAATATTTTTGTGAGTTTTGGTTACAAAATATATTGACTTTGATTAAATTGTTATGATATCATTTAATTGTGAGTATAACTCACACATATAATTCCTTTCTTTAGTTGGTAATCCATACATAGATAATAAATTAATTATCTAGAGTCTAAAATGGAAGGAGGAAAGTTTAAT
>CANROK010000099.1 GCA_947632205.1 uncultured Bacilli bacterium | reverse complement strand
CAGGATCATCTTGTATGCGCCAGCTACCGCGGCAATACCGGCAGCTGTTCAGCGCATTTCATCCGAGCGGTGGTGCTGGAGGATATGGTGTGGCGGCACATGCAGATGGTCATCTCGTATGTGACTACGCACGAGGCCCACTTCAGGGCGAACATGGGGAAGCGGCTGAAGCTGGCATCCGACGAGGCCATCCGGGTAAGCAAGAAAAATCTGAGCAAGGTGGAAAAGCGACTGAATGACCTTGACCGCATCTTCATGCGGCTGTATGAGGACCGGGTGAACGGCGCGATCTCCGACGAGCGTTTCGCCGCCATGAGCAAGTCCTATGAGGACGAGCAGGCGCAGCTCAAACAAGAAGTGGATGCACGCACTAAAGAAGTGGCTCAGCAGGAGCAGAAAGCAGGCGATGTGGAGCGGTTCATCGCCCAGGCGCACAAATATGCCGGGCTGGAAGAACTGACGCCGTATGCGCTGCATGAGCTTGTAAAGGCCATCTACATCGAGGCCCCAGACAAAAGCAGCGGCAAGCGCCGCCAGGGCATCCACATCTCTTACGATTTCGTGGGCTTCATCCCCATCCACGAGCTGATGCAAGAGGAAACGGCGTGACTTCGAAAGCCACGCCATTCCTGAAATTTGATACTGTACTGTTTTATGACCCTCGCCCTTGGTGAGACGCATTTCCAGACCCAAACAGCCCGGCGGGATCTCCCGCCGGGCTGTTTTCCTTTATGACATCTAGCTTTACGATCTTATATATGCTATACTGTAAAAAACTAATGGTAGGTAGTGTTCGGTGGTTTTAGGCATTCTTTCTATTGTTATTTCAGGCATATCATTAATCATGAGCATCCTAGTTTTAATAAGAGATTGGTGGTACGAACGGCTTAGAATCAAAGTCTCTGTTGTAAAATGGTTTGCTTCACTTGCAAATAATCAACCTTTCTTTATCTGGATGGTTATACAAAACAACTCCAAACTCCCTTGCTCTATAATTAAAATGGAGATTGATTTTGTAAGAAATGGGGAGCCTGTTCATGCAACTAGCCATGGAAGCAAAGCGTTAATATCCACAATAAAACGAAATAATATAACTACAGATCTGTATAGTTTAGATTATCCTCTCTCCATTGATGGCTATAAAAGTATAGGCGGATATATACATTTTAGGTCCAGTGTTAGCCATAGTAACTTCGAGGACCAAACGGTAAATCTCACAATCTACACAAACAGAGGGAATGTGACACAAAAGATTCGACTTAACTTTGGCGATAACATTATGCGAGTGTATCAACATAGAATGGGAGAACTTAAAGTTACCCTTGACAGTAATAGTCAGCCTATAGTTTTTACAATGGAAGAGTTATAAATAGCAATCTTCTTTGAAGAAATACTACGTTATTCGTGATAATTGTGCGAGGGAATATTATGAGATGCATTTATTGTAATGCTACAAAGGACTTGACATCATCAGATATAATTCCGTATGCAATAACAGGCGCGAAGATTACAAGAACATTCGTTTGTCATAAACACAACGCCTATACAAATGATAGCTATGAAAGTAAATTTATATCAGACATGGATTTTTTTAGGAATGAGTTGGGATTATCAACACGAGATGGTAAACCAATTCAGTTTAAAGCAAATCTTTCTATAGGTGATGAAACCCTATTCGATGTGAAGCTCAGCGGCCACAAATCCTTAAACAATTTAAAAAAAGCAATAGCTACAAGAAATGCAAAGGGCGAAAAAGTATTAATCGCTCCGAAAGAACTGTTCGGTAAATCTAAAAGATTTAAACCTATTCCTATCAAGGAAAAAACAGTAACTCTCCATAAAACGATTACAGCTGAATCCTTCCTTGGCTATTATGCCATTCACACAATAGCTAAAACAGCTTATGAATGGCACTGTTATATCAATAATGTTGACGGTTATGAGGATGAGTATCAAGAAATTGTTGATTACATCCTCGGTAACAGTGCCGTTTCACCTGTAGGTGTGATAACTGAACCGTATCAATATCTACCTCTTGATCAAATCTCAAGAATTGGAACAAATGCCTTGTTTGAATATGATGATATCGACGGGTATAAATATGTTGTTTTCTTTTTATGGAATATTATTGCATATAAAGTTAGAATTTGCAAATCGTCTATAGGAGAAGCCGAAAAACCAAGGTTTCTATGCCCCACAGTGTATTTGTATCAAATTGACGGAGTTGCTTCAATAACTGCGTTTGCTACCATGTCTGTTTATGGCGATGCTACTACTAGTATTCAAGCAATTGCTCCAGAAACAATAAATGCTGATCAGTGGACATTCTTTACAGAGCGTTTAGGACAGATTTTTACAACAGTAAATATAACACCGAGATTTCTTATAGATAATATAACAAAAGCGAAATCAAATTTACAGAAGTATCAAACAACTCATGACTTTTTAGAATTTCTTGAATATGAAGATAAGAACCTAATAACCGCATTATCAGTAATAGATTTATTGTACAACAGTAGAGAAAAATATGACGAGACAAAATCTATTATTGAAAACATCAGAAGTTTAGCTAATGAATCTGATGGCATGGTTTCTGTCATTCCCGGTGAAACCAAAGACTATGTATCAAAATTACGAATACAAGATGAAGAAGGGAACTTGTTTAATTACCTTTCCCCCAGAATTGATTTCTTTGAAAAAGCATGGGAGGGTAAACCAACCACACCACAGAACAATAATAGTAATTAATTCTATATATGAAAGAGCAGAAAATGCGTCTCACCATGAGACGCATTTTTTGCGCTCTAGGAGGTGAGCATTATCGCAGAAACCGAAAGCAAGAACATCCGCACCCGCAAAAAGGGCGATATAAAGAC
>CANROK010000098.1 GCA_947632205.1 uncultured Bacilli bacterium | reverse complement strand
GTTTTTACCTCTTTTTGCTCTTCTTCCTCTAATATTTTTCCTTCTTCTTTATTTTCTTCGCTCATGTTTTTTCCTCCTTTTTTGTATATCTAAAAAATTGATATACTTAATTTGCTATAAGTATATCAATTTTTTACTTTTTTTACAACTATTTTTTTAATTTTTTTGATATTCCCGTTACTAGATAATAGTTTGTTACAGTTCAGGTGCCCAATATTAATGTTTGTAACAAAAATGCAATATAATTTTTTTCTTGTATTTTTTTGTTACTAAAAAATGAAAAAGAAAAAACACTGTATTTGATGTAAAAATCATTGTACAGTGTTTTTTTCGTACAAAGGCTTTTCCAAAAATAAATATTTTTTTAAAATTCAATATAGACAATTCTAATACTGTAATATTTCTGTAACATTTGATATACTAGACTTTTGGCGGATTTTAGTATATTATTATTACATAAAGAAAAGAGGTGATTTTACATGATATATTCTGAAAAACAATATAAGGAATTAAAAATTCAATTAGAAAAAATGCAAAAAGAAAATGAACAAAAAGAAAAAGAAATTAAATTGCTAAAACAACAAAATAAACAAAAAGATGAAATTATTCATGATTTAGATAAAAATGACTACAAAGGACAGTATGAAACTTTAAAATTAGAAAATATAGACCTCAAAAAAAAAACTAAAGATATTAGAAGAAAAATTAGAGATGCAGAGAATCAGCTTAAAAAAAGACAGTAGCAATAGTTGTAAGCCATCATCAACAAATGGCTTTAAAAGAGTTGTTCAAAATAATCGTGTAAAATCTGGAAGAAAACCTGGAAGAGAAAAAGGTCATAAAAGATCTGCACCAACTGTAAGTAAAACACCTGATGAAGTAGTAAAAGTTTCTAAAGTAGCAACATGTACATGCGGTCATAAAACTGTAGATAAAGAAGAAATATCAAGAGATTTAATATCACTTGAAATAATTGTACATACTACACAATATAGAGGAAATAAAACAGTATGTCCATGTTGCAATAAAGAATATATGCCTAAATTTCCAGAACAAGTAAAAAGTATAATAAATTATGACGAAGGGATAAAATCTCTTGTAGTATACTTAAATTCATATTGTAATGTACCAAACCAAAAGACAATAGAACTTTTAGGCTTATTAAGTAATAATAAAATAAAAATGTGTCAAGGGACAGTAGGAAACACTATGGCTCAATTTAGTAAAAAATGCAAACCTATTCTTAAGAAAATGAAACAACAAATATTAAAATCTCCAGTTATTAATGAAGATGAAACACCAATGAAAGTTAATGGAAAAAATATGAGTGTAATTGGTGTTTTTACAAAGAAGATATCATTGCTTGAATCTTTTGAACATAGAAATCTTGATAGTTTTAAAGAGATGGCTATTCTTGATAGGTATATAGGAACAGTATGTCATGATCATAATAAAATACATAATGCATTTATTCAGTCTAAACAGGCTGAATGTAATTTCCATATTTTAAGATATTGTAAGGCTGAATATGAAGTTCACAAACGAGATAGTATAAAAAATTTTATGGATTATTTATTGAGTTTGAGAGATAATGTTGATGAGTATAAAATACAGGGAAAAACAAAATTTACAGAAGAAGAATACAACGAAGCAAAAGCTCAATATTTAAAACTATTAGAAATATGGGATGAAGAATTTAAAAAAGAATATGATTATGATAAAAAACAATACTACGATAGTGAAAGATGTTTAAAAGCTAGATTAAGAGAAAATGTCGATGACCATCTAAGATTTTTAACAGATTTTAGAATTGACTTTACAAATAATTTAGCAGAAAGAGGTTTAAGAAAAGTAAAAACAAAACTAAAAATTGCAGGTGGATTTAGGAATTTACAATTTTCTAGATATTATTGTGATGCAATAAGTATAATAGATACATGTAAAAAACAAAATATGGATATTGGAGAAACCATAAAAAACATATTCAGAGGAAAGAAAAAAATATTTGCTTTTTAAATTTTTTAGAGCCTTCCTTTTCCTAGGAAAGCTCATTATTTTTTATTTCAAAAAGGTAAATCTTCATTTTCAAATATTTCTTCTTCGTCATCATAAAAAAATTCTTCCAAGTCATTGCCAAACTCTTCTTCTAAATCATCGTCAAAATATTCTAGATATTCTAAATAATCTAAAAAAAGAATAATGAAACTTTCAAACGCATCATCTGGCATAGATTGTATCATTTTTATAAATTCATGTTTCATTTTTTTAGTTTCATTTTCAAATGGAAAATTATTACTACTTTTATTGCTTTGTTTTTTCATATAAATTATATTCCTTTCAAATTAATTTAATATAATTATATAAGAAATATATGATTTTTACAATACTTTTACTCATTTTTTCGTATAAAACCATTATCTAGTAACTAAAAAAGCAATGAAAATGAAAAAATCAATTGACATTTACAAACAATTGTTTTATAATAATATTCGAATAATTAAAAATAAAATATAACGAAATGGAGATGATATTATTGAATGATATAGATAAGAATAATAAATCATTTGAAGATATAAAACATATTGATGAAAGTGGTGTTGAATTTTGGTATGCTAGAGAACTTATGCCTATTCTACAATATTCAAACTGGCAAAATTTTGAAAAAATAATAGATAAGGCAAAGACATCTTGTAAAAATAGTAATATCAGTGTGTTTGAACATTTTATTGACGTCAATAAGTTGTCAAAACGTGCTAATAATGCAGAAGTTGAAATCAAAGACTATGAATTAACTCGTTATGCTTGTTATTTAATAGCACAAAATGGAGATAGTAGAAAAAAAGTAATTGCACTTGCTCAAACCTATTTTGCAGTTCAAACAAGAAAACAAGAGATTACTGAAAAAGAATATAGTATGCTCACAGAAGATGAAAAGAGATTTTATCAAAGAAATTTAACGA
>CANROK010000097.1 GCA_947632205.1 uncultured Bacilli bacterium | reverse complement strand
GGTACGCAGTCAGTTGTTTGGGCGTCATACCGCTGAACTGGCGGAAGTCGCGGATGAAATGCGACTGGTCGGAGTATCCGTTGGCGTATGCTATGCCGGCATAATCGCGTGATCCGAGCTGCATCATTCTCAAAGCCCGCTGGAACCGGGCTATGCGTCCATATTCTTTAGGATTTATGCCGACATATTCGCGGAACAGGCGACCGTGTTGTTTCTGTCCCAGACTGGCGATTCCGGCGAGATTGTCAACCGAAGTTGATGGCGAGCGGAGTAATGCGGCGAGCGATGCCCCAATTCTTTCGATATTCAACGAAGGGGCAATTCGTGCGGTTAGCCATTGTTCTATCAGCGATACTGCCGTTTCGGAATCGGCACAGTTAAAAATCCTGTCGGCAAGCAGATTCAATTGTTTGTTCCCAATATCGTATCCCGAAATCTCCTGATTGTAGAATGCCGAGGGAGGCGTTTCGATAAACATACCGATGGTATGGGGATAGAAAACGGCGACAATCATCTCCGTGTCGCCGTCAGAGGCTATGTGTGCCGGGAAATTCACCTGTCCGCTAATGGTGAATTTATCCTGACGGGAAGATAATTCGGGGATGAATAGAGGCGTGCGCCGATGAAAAATCATCTGCGGACAACCGATAGGAAATGTCTGGACGCTGAAAGGCTCATCGCTTTCCAGCACCCAATAGTAGCGCACATACGGGCGCAGTTCCTCCTTCGGTTGGAAAATTTTCATCTTAGCATGATTTCAAATGATTTCAAATGATTTCAAATGTATTTCATAGATGCTCCAGCATCTCGATGTTGCCGGAATGAATTGCTTTAATTACATTACGAATCTTGTCATCCGGCCAGTTCCACCATTGTAGTTCCAACAAACGCGTTATCACCTCCGGGGCAAATCGTTTACGAATTTCTTTTGCCGGTACACCGCCCACTATTGAATATGGCTCGACATCTTTGGTGACGACAGCTCTTGTCCCGATAATTGCACCGTCGCCGATGGTGACTCCGGCCATGATTACTGCGTCATAGCCTATCCATACATCATTGCCAATAACTATGTCACCTTTGTTATCCCATGCTGATGCAACTTCCGACTTCGGCAAGTCCCACTCCTCAAAGAACAACGGGAATGTATAGGTGGACAACGATTTAAGTGTATGGTTGGCGCAGTTAAAAATGAACTTTGCGCCGCAGGCTATCGAACAGAACTTACCGATAATAAGCCTGTCATTATTTATCGGATAATGGTAGAGCACATTGTTTTTCTCGAAGTCCCGCGGATCATTCACAAAACCATTGTAGATGGTGAAGTCTCCGACCTCGATTGTAGGGCGTGTGACAACCGATTTCAGATACACTGTCTGATTATCATTTGAACGCGGATAAATTTTATTCTGGTCCATAGCTGTTAATTCATCGTGTCAGCGATTTCTCTAATATGTCAACCCTATGTCTGAAAAGGAATATTCCTCCCGCGACAGTTAGTGTTATGAACTCTGACATTGGAATTGCCAGCCATAATCCTGCAATACCAATCAGAGAGGGCAGGATAATAAAAGAAGGTACTAATACCACAAGGCCTCGTAATAGGGAGATAAGTGAAGCTATCCATGCCTTCTCAATACTCTGATAGTAACCAATCACAGCCATATTAGAGATGAAGAAGATCGGGCAAATTGCAAATAATGGTATGCCGGCCTCAGCCAATCCATATTCCATGCCATTTCCCAAAAATATTTCAGCTATTGGTCTGTTAAACAGCAAACAGCACAATGATAGTCCAATACCTGATAAAAATGCGGTGCCAATAGCTTGTTGAAATGTTGCGGCAATCCTGCCGTATGCTTGATTGCCATAATTAAAGCTGATTATCGGCTGTTCTGACTGAATTATTGAATTTGCAAAAGAGAAGAAAACCGGGAAAAGATAACACACAATTGAATATGCCGATACTCCTTCGATGCCAATGAGCCGCATAAACATATAATTGCCGGTAAGCATCATTACGCAAGTTGTCGCCTCGGTAAAGAATGCGGAGAACCCAATTTTTACAGCATATCGAGTATTAGTCAATATTCCTTCAAATGCATCTGTAATTTTCGTAAATCTGAAGTTAACAGACCATTTACAGAAATAAAGAAACACCATTAAAGCTCCGACAATGCCACTTATAGAAGTTGCCAATGCTGCACCGGTAGTTTCAAGTTTCAACTGAAATATAAGATAATAGTCCAAAGCAATATTCAGAATAGCAGGTATGAGTTGGCAGAACATGGCATATTTTGGAGAACCGTCAAGTCGCATTACCATCATGCCTCCGATTTGAGGTAACATACAAATCATCGCCGTAAATAACCAGAACAGATATGCCGAAGACAGCTTCCGTATAGAATCATCTGCTCCAAGTATGTTGACAAATCCTTTAGGATCACTGATAAATATAGTTGCAAGAAACAATATCAGTAATTCTCCACTTAAAAAACACTGAAATACTATTTTCTTAGCAGAGAGATGTTGTTTGCTGGCAAGACAAATAGATGCCCCGACAGAACTGCCGATGCCGAACATCAGGGTGATACCGCAAATCAGAATGAACATTGGAGCAACCATATTGACTGCGGCAAGTCCTAACGGGCCAATACCTTGTCCAACAAATATCCCGTCGGTGATAAGGAATACAGAGTTACTTAGCATCCCTATCAGTGTGGGGAAGAACAGCGAGCGAAATAACTTCCCTATATTGCCATTCTGATAATCAAGTTTTGTGGTTTTCATTTTATAATATTCCGATTGCTTTCATAGCTCTTTGTGCTGTTCCATCTCGATGCAGTTCCATGTTTCGCCCAGACATTCATAGCTCTCAGTGTCCTGCCGTGAAACACGATGAAATCCCGCCACTTCATAGCAATGGATGGCGGACGGATTATTTTCAAAGACACCAAGCGACACTTTTGTGGCTCCAAGCGTTTCAAAAGCATATTTTACCGCCATTGAGACAAGAGTTT
>CANROK010000096.1 GCA_947632205.1 uncultured Bacilli bacterium | reverse complement strand
TATATATCTATTTTATCATTTACACATAATAAAAACTACACATTTTCTTATGTAGTTTCTTAAACTGATGACATTGGGTACTTCTTTTGCTTCCTTAACTCAAGAGGATTGTTACTTAATAGCTTCCCACATTAATTCTGTTCCTAGAATTTCTTTAAACAACCATTCTCCTTACGATTCCATTTTTCTTTTTATTGGCAAAGAAAATTTAGATAAATTGCAAATTAAAAAGGTCAACAATGACGACATTGACCTTTCGATTAGATTACTCAAAAAGTAATCTTTTCTAAGCTAAGATACATTTCAATTTTTTTTCTTTATTTCCGGGCAGTTAACTCTAACCAAAAATTTTTCTTACAACTGCACGTGTTTTTGTATGAACTAATTTCCTTGCTTATCGCTAATATTTTACTATTTTTTATTTGTTTTTGCAACAATTTAGTCCGTTTTTTCGGGCATTTACCTCTTTTATTATTTTTCGCTTTGTCTCGGGCGTTTTCTTTAAAATTTAACAATGTGTGAAATCAAAGTATAGATTTGCAAATTAAATTAGCTTAGTAATTGCAAAATAAAATATACAAAATATTTGCAAAATAATTTGTACAAAAGAATAGAAAAGAAGCAAAAAAATTGAGAGATATTTCTATCTCTCTAAGGTTAAGTTTCATCTATTTTAACATTTTCATTAACGAGTTTTACTTTTTAATAAATCTTTAGCTGTTCAATACATTTCTAATTGGCATGTTATAGTATTAATTACACATCCAATATGTAAGGATCTGTTTTACTTCCTGTTCCACTTTTTATTTTTATATCATTATTTATGTAAAAGACTGGACGTACATCAGCAGTGTTGTATATAGTATCGTCACTACTCACATATCCATCACTCCAAATAGGCCACGCATAAACGTCATATTGAACTCCATATTTACTTATTAGCCAATCTCTAGCTATTCTAACGTTGTTATACTCATCTTTTTGATGAAATATCCATGCATTTTTTGCATTATTTTTATTTCCTGGATTTCCATTTGGATAAGCATAGTAATAATCATGTGCATATTGTAATCCTATTTTACCTTTTACACTATCTGAAAATTGACTTTCTATTGAATATGCACTATCTCCATTGTAACTATCCAACTTTTTTGATTCTCCATATTTCCATGTATGATTAGCTATTTTATTTAACCATTGACTATCACTTGTTAAATAATCATAGTAACTATTTCCTATAAAGATATTGGTATCTCCATATGTACCTGATACTATTCCTGCGCAATTTGTATTACCTTCTTTACATAAGCCGTTTAGTCTATTATATAACTTTGAATTATCCCATGTACATAGAGACCCATCAGATCCACAATCAGCAGTTGTACCCTTATCATTCCATTGAAATAGAGTCTCATTCCCTTCTTTTATAAAAGTTTCTTTTATTAAGGCCAATTCTCCTTCAGGTGTTATTCCTATTATTCGATACATATATTTATCTATTCCTTCGTCTGTTGTACATTCATCTTTATTACTTGTTCCATAACATATCCAGTTGTTTACATTATCTGTTCCTTGATACCTATACATTCCTCCAACTAAGTCATCTGTTAAATTATTGTTCTTATCATTGCTTTTTAAATATTTCATAACATCTAGTTCTATTCTATACGGATTATCTTTTGTTCCCGTTGTTCCTTCTTTTATGATTATATCTTTAGTTAAGTAAAATACTGGGCGAACATTTATGCTTTGACCAATATAACCATAACTAGCGTATCCTTCATTATACAAAAAATATGCACCAACATTAGCACTATTGGTATCAACTGATCTTCTGCTTATTAGCCATTCCATATAACTTATTCCGGATATTCCATCTTTGATAAAGTGTATCCATGCTTTCTTGGCTTTATAACGGTCTCCTGAATTTCCTCCTGGATAAGCTAATAAATAGTCATGTATATACATTAATCCTATTTTTGCTTTTGCATTATCTTTAAATTGGTTTTCAATTGCATATGTTTCATTTCCGTTATAAGCATTAGTAACATTGCCATTGTATATTTCATCTCCATATTTCCAATCATGTTCAACTATCTTATTTAACCACATACTATTATTATTTAAATATTCATAATAACTATTTCCTATAAAGATATTGGTATCTCCAGAAGTTCCAGAAGTTAATCCATTACTAATTCCATTTAATCTTTTATATATCATGCTATTTGGCCATGTACATTCATCACCATTGTTTCCACAATCATCAAGCTTATATTTATTATTCCATTGAAATTTTGTTGTATTTTCTTCTTTAATTGTTGTTTCTTTTATTAATGCTAATTCTCCATCTTCTGTTATACCTATTATTCTATACATGTATTTATCAATATTCTCAGATGTTTGACTACAATTTTTTGTTGTTCCAAAACATATCCAATTATTTACATTATCTGTTCCTTGATAACGATACATTCCTCCAACTAAATCTTCTGTTAATGTATCTTTTTCATCATTTTTTCTTAATACTAATTCTATCTCTGGTATCTTCTTATATGTTATCTCTATATCTCCTTCAACTGATGATATTGTTAATACATTTTTTTCATATGTATATTTATCACTTAATAACTCTATATCATTTTCTGTTATCTTATATCTTCCATTTTGATAACTACTTAAATTTACTGTTAAACTATCTCTTTCCATTACTTCTTTTGGTAAACTATCTGTTCCACTTGGAAATCCTGTATATGTTACTTTATAATATGATCTAAAATCAAAATTTAATAAGATATTATAAGTGGTATTATTTCCATCATAACTTCCATCTTTATATTTGATTGTTATTTTGAATTCTTGTTTATTTCCTCCACTTTTTATTTTATCTTTTAATGTATAGCCATCTATTGTATATGTTAATCTATTATCTAATCCATCGATATTATATATTCCCATATCAACATTACCAAAGTTTGTTACTTTTACTTTATATGTTATACTTGAATCACTATATGGTAAAGTTATTCCTGCACTTACATTCTTGACATCATATTCTTCCCAATTTGATGTGGCAGAAGATGCACTATCTTCTACTACTACTCCTGTTACTCTTATATTCTC
>CANROK010000095.1 GCA_947632205.1 uncultured Bacilli bacterium | reverse complement strand
TAATGTACAACATTTTAAAAACGAGCAAACCTAGATAATTAAAGGAATTGCTCGTTTTTACTGTCAAAGTCAAGTTATTTATCTTTGTCAAATAAAATTTTTTTAAATATGTCTAGTTATTACAAATATTAATTAAATTTTATATCATATAAATTGATTACTTTAATATTTAATGCTATAATTAAAATACGGAGGTTAGTATGCTAGAGAATAAAGTAGCTATTATCACCGGTTCATCTTCTGGCATTGGTCTTAAACTTGCTGAAGAATTTTTAAAAAATGGTGCTTTTGTAACAATATGTGGTACTAATGAAGAAAAATTAAAAAATGCTTTAAACATACTTGGAACAAAAGATAATCAAAATAAAATATTAAAAGTAAAAGCAGATGTATCTAATACTGATGATGTTAAAAAATTATTTGCTTTAACTTATGAAACATTCGGCAAAATAGATATTTTAATTAACAATGCAGGTATTGCCCCATCTAAACCAATGGAAGATATGACTGATGAAGATTTTGAAAAAGTTCTTAATATTAATACTATTGGTACATTTAAATGTACAAGAGAAGCTATTAAATACATGAAAGAAAATGGTGGTAGCATAATTAATACTAGTTCATTTGTTGGACTATATGGTTCTCCTAATCAAGCTGCCTATACAGCATCAAAATATGCTGTTAATGGTTTAACTAAATCTAATGCCAAAGAATTAGGAAAATATAATATTAGAGTTAATGCCATTGCCCCTGGAGTAGTAATGACTGACATGGTAAAAGATAATTGTAATGAAGATACAATAAAAAGGTTAAATATGATGACTCCACTTGGAAGAGGTGCTGAACCATCAGATTTAGTTGGAGCTTATCTTTATCTTGCTAGTGATTCATCTATTTTTACAACTGGTGCTATAATAAATATAGATGGTGGTTTAGTAATGTAAAAAATGTTGAAAACAATAAAGTTATCAACATTTTGATATAATTGGTTAAGTTTTTCTATTTTAACGCCTTCTTGGCGTTTTATTATGGTTTAATCTCTTCTATTGTTAAACATTAAAAATAATCTTAATATTTCTAAAATAGATGTAAGAACACTAGCAACATAAGTTAAGGCAGCAGCTCTTAACATTTTAGCTACTCCTTCATCTTCCCCTTTACCAATTAGATTTAATTTCACTAATTCTTTTTTGGCTCTTTTACTGGCATCAAATTCCACTGGCAATGTAACAAGTTGAAATAATAAAATAAGTAATAAAATAACTATACCTAAAGTAAATAGATTAAATGATGAAAATAAAAAACCTAACACAATAACTATCCATGAAAATGGAGAAACAAAACTAACTAAAGGAAAAATAAAGCTTCGAATACGCATAAAAGTATATCCTTCTTTATCTTGAATAGCATGACCACATTCATGAGCTGCAACTGAAGATGCCGCAATAGTATTTCCATGAAATATATCTCTTGATAATTTAATAACTTTTCTTGTTGGATCATAATGATCTGTTAATTCCCCAGATGTTTCTACAACATAAATATCTTCTAAACCATTTTCATCTAATATTTTTCTTGCAACTTCAAAACCTGTTAATCCCTTACTATTTTCTATTCCTTTATATTTACCATAACTTGAACTAACATTAATTTGTGCTATTATTGGAATAATTAATATTACTAAATATAATAATAAATCCATTATCGCATCACCTCAAATTTTGTTCCTTCCCTTGTATCTTTTAATATTATACCCATATTTAAAAGTTCTTCTCTTATTTCATCGGCTTTTTTAAAATCTTTATTTTGTTTAGCTAAATTTCTTGCTTCTATTTTTTTATTAATTAAATCTTCATCAATAGACATTTCTATCTCTTTCATTTCTTTTGTTAAATCTAAACTTAGTACTTTATCAAAATCTTTAATTAATTCATATTTAGTTTTATCATTACTATCACTTTTTAATACATCATATATTATAGATATTGAATTGGCTGTATTTAAATCATCTTCTAAAGTTTTTATAAACTTATCTTTATATTCATTAAATACTTCTTCATTAATTTCCCCATCTTTATTTAAATTTAATACTCTATTTTTTAATTTTTTATATGTAGATTCAGCTATATCTAAGGCCTCATATGTAAATAATAATTGTTTACGATAATGACTTTGTAAACACATAAAACGATAACTTAATGGATTATAACCTTTGCTTTCTAATAAAGATATAGTTAAAAATTCACCATTGCTTTTACTCATCTTACCACTTTTATCAAGTAAGTGTTCTACATGGAACCAATAATTACACCATTTATGACCAACATAACTTTCAGTTTGGGCTATCTCGTTAGTATGATGAGGAAATATATTATCAACTCCACCACAATGGATATCTAAGTGTTCGCCTAAATATTTTAAAGATATACAAGAACATTCAATATGCCAGCCAGGATAACCTAGTCCCCAAGGACTTTCCCACTTTAATTCTTGATCTTCAAATTTTGATTTAGTAAACCATAAGACAAAATCGGCTTGATTCTTTTTATTACTATCTTCTTCAACACCTTCTCTTACTCCCACAACCATTTCATCAATTTTATGGTTAGTAAGAACATAGTAATCAGCTAATTTTGATGTATCAAAATAAACATTACCACCAGCAATATAAGCATAACCTGTATCAAGTAACTTCGTAATCATTTTAATATATTCAGGTATATTATCTGTGGCCTTACTTACTATATCTGGCCATCTAATATTTAGTTTTTCGGTATCACATTTAAAAGCTTCTGTATACATATCTGCTATTTCTAAAACAGTTTTATGTTCTCTTTTAGCCCCTTTAAGCATCTTATCTTCGCCAGAATCACTATCACTAGTTAAATGCCCAACATCAGTTATATTCATTACTCTTTTGACATCATAACCAATATATTTTAAAGCTTTTTCTAAGATGTCCTCCATGATATAACTTCTTAAATTACCAATATGGGCAAAATGATAGACTGTGGGACCACAAGTATACAATTTAACTTTACCTTCTTCATAAGGAATAAATTCTTCAATTTTTCTTGTTAATGTATTATATAAATACATATAAACCTCACATTCCTTTCCCTTCGTTCAAGGCACACATAGTCATGAAAACTTGAACAAAATTTATTTTATAT
>CANROK010000094.1 GCA_947632205.1 uncultured Bacilli bacterium | reverse complement strand
TCATGGGCGACGAACGGACCTACGACTATGCCGTGGCGCTGCGCGCGGTCATCACTTCTGATTTCATGACCGCGGAGTCGGCGGAGATCCCGTATGCGGTGCTGTCGAAGGTGATGAACCGGGTGATCAACGAGGTTAAGGGGGTCAATCGGGTACTGTATGATCTGACGAGTAAGCCGCCGGGGACGATTGAGTTTGAATAGTAAACAGAGGGCCGGGAAACCGCATAAGTAGCGGATTTCTCGGCCCTTGGTATGTGACGTGATACCTATTTGATACTTGTATTATGATAGTAAACGAGCCAAAGAGAGAATTCAAAGGATGTGAAATTTGTATGCTTCATAATTATAGGGCATAAATCTTTTATGAAAGCGTCTTCGGAAATATGACGCTTTTCTAAATTGGTTCGTAACTTTCGATATAAATGTTTTCCACTATTATCACCATCTTTATAATAACTTGACAAAATGGAGTCTAACAATTCAATATAAAAGAAATGGTCATTGATTTCTTCCTTGATTTGGCTATAGTTTGGATCAGTTATTATTTTTAATAAATACTTTTCTATACTACCTATTGGAAGAAAGAGTTTGGAGAAAGATTTATATTTTTTTCCACCTGATTTTGAATATCTCCATTTAGTATACTAAAAACTTTTGTTCCAATACCAAAAGTATTTGTTATGTTTGCTTCATGTTGAAATTTTAAAACATTTTCCCAACCACCAATTGGTAAAATATTAATTAATCTACTAGAGTTAAGACTTGCCTTTTTTATTGTATCTACAAAGAGATATTCTAGCGAGAAACAGATTGATACAATTATTTGTAAGGTAAAGGAACAGGAGCGTGTGGAGCAGAGAGATGGGTGGTATGACAGGTTTTGTTGGGTGAAATAAATGAAGGGATGGATTGAAAATAATAGTAGAATGTGGTAAAATATCCACTGTATTAGGGTCTATAACGTAAGTTATGATTTCCACTTAGGAGATAACGTAATTAACAATCTGTAAAGATTTTATAGGCTTTCGCATGAAGGTATCGCACTTAGTATATAGAGACCCTAATACATTTTTGGGGAGGGTACAACATGGGGGAATTTAAAGATGATTTATCAGATCAAATATGGACGACAAGAATTTCAAGAGTTAATGCTGAAAAAAGATTGATAAACAAAGAAGCTTTTTTTCAGGGAATTAACGTTTATTATTCATGTGTTACGATTATATTTTCGATACTTACATTATTTAATAAAAATGAAAAATTAAGTTTGATGACAGTGTTTATGACAATATCATTGCTTAGTGTTATTTTATATTTGAATGGACAAAAGTATCTGGAGCATGCAAGAGAATATAGAAAGAATTATACAGAGTTACACAAACTTGAATTTGAATTAAAGAATATTGAGAGTGATGATGTAGAGTTACTTAAGAACATATATAATAGATATTGTGATTTACTGGCTTCAAGTAGTAATCATATATCATTTGATTATTATGAGACGGTTCATGGTAGCTCAGGTGAATATAGAAATAGGAAATGGAAAAATGTAAGGTGCAAATACTATTATAATGTTATTTGGCGTGTGCTTTTAAAAACATGTGTTATATTATTGCCAGTGGTTTTATATTGGATATGTGGGGTTTTATAGATGCAGGCATCGAGTTTATGGAAAAAGTTGTTCACGAAAAAACATCTTATTGAACATTATAAAGAAAAAGTAAAAGATAGGCCGTCCGTTGGATTGGATAAAATATCGCCTCGAAACTTTGAACAAAATTTGGATGAGAATATTGAAATTATTATTCGAAAATCTATGAATGGATCTTATCATTTTACAAGATATAAGCAACTATTATTTACGAAAGGACCTACAAAACCGCCTAGAGCGATTTGCGTGCCGACGCTAAGAGATAAGTTAACAGCATCAGTGCTGAATGAGTTGTTGGTTGGGGTATATGGGGATAAATGTAAGACCATAATGCCACAACTTGTTATAGATGATATTACAAAAAAAATTCCAATGTACACACATTTTATAAAATTGGATGTGAAATCATTTTATGGTTCAATAAATCAAGACAAGTTGATTAAAATAATGAAAAGGAGGATACATAAACCGGAAATTATATCAATTATATGGAATGCGATAAGAACAGAGGCACTTCTTTATCCGATAAGGGAAAAGACTGTAAAGAAGGAGAGAATATTGGGAGTCCCAGAGGGATTACCTATTTCAAACACTTTAGCTAACATATATATGCAGGATATTGACATAAAATATAGAGAACTTGGCTACATATCATATTACAGATATGTTGATGACATATTGATATTGGTTAATGAAGATAAATTTTATGATGTAAAGAAAAATATATGTGATGATATAAAAGAGCTTGGATTGGAATTAAATGACAAGAAAGATGAGGGACTTGTAACAGAATCATTTGAATATTTAGGTTATGTTTTAAATGATAGTGAAGTGACAGTAAGAAAAAGCAGTGTTTTAAAAATCGAGCAATCTATAGAGGAATTAATTAGAACGATAAAGAAAGATAATATTGGATATTTGCAATGGAAATTAAATTTAAAAATTACAGGTTTTATTCTTGAAAGCCATAAGTACGGTTGGTTATTTTTCTATTCTCAAATAACTGATTTGAGTTTACTTTTCCACTTAGATGATGTTGTGCAAAAATTGATTAAGCGTTATAATTTAGAAGGTAAGATTAAAATAAAGAGATTTGTTCGGACATATGCAGAAATTCATATGGCATTGCATGAGACTAAGTATATTCCGAATTTAGATGATTTGAAATTAGAAGATAAGAAAGCTATTTTATCGGATATATATCAGATGGATTTGACTGACAAAGATGAACGCTTTGTTGAAATACAGTTTCATAAAATAATGAGGCGTGAAATAAGAGACATTGAAAAGGATATTGAAAATATATCTTAATGTTCGGAATATGCAAATATTACTGTATGATTATGCAATGAATTTGAATTGGCTCTATTTTGGCTCTAAAAATTTTAAATGAGTTATAAAAAATGCAAAATATGATGAATATAAAGAATAAAGAAAAGGAGGTAAGGCGTGGCAGACTGACCCCAGTAGAAACCGAAGTTAAAGATGCCATTCTTTTGGACAATCTGCACTTGCTGATGAGGATAGCTACCTGATCCGGGCGGCTATGCTGGCGTTTTACAAAGATCCGGAAAAGTGGGTAACCGGTGCTTATGTGAAGATAGGCTATTTTGA
>CANROK010000093.1 GCA_947632205.1 uncultured Bacilli bacterium | reverse complement strand
TTGTTGTATACTATTGATTTCATCATCTTCCACCGCTCATTTTTCATCATTTCTCGGTCGATCAGCAGCTTGAAGGGCCTTATAACTTGCGGCCATTGGCTTCATCTGTAAATGCTAATATATACATGAGCCACATTTCTGGGAAAGGGGCTGCGGACAGAAACTTGGACCAATTATAATAGTCCCAAGCTTGCCCGATATTCCACCGGGCTCATCCAGCCCAGAGATTCTTTGATTCGCGCCGTGTTATACCATCGGATGTAAGTGTCAAGGCTTGCTATGAAATCCTCAATAGAAACGTGTGCCCAATCTCGTCTGTAAAACATTTCGTTCTTTAATCTGCCAAAGAAACCTTCACAGGCGGCGTTGTCTGGGGAATATCCTTTTTTCGACATGGAGCGCGGCAGACCGGCTCTCGTTGTTCGCTCAATCCACCCCGGCCAGCGGTAGTGTCCGCCGCAGTCGCTGTGAAGAATTGGGTGTTCATGCGCTTTGAGCCTATCAATCGCACGGTCCAGCATCTCATTTGCCAGAGCAGCCGAAGGAGATGTGCCGATGGTCCAGGAAACAACCAACCCGTCAAAGCAATCTATAATCGGAGAAAGATATACTTTCCCCGCAGGTATCGCAAATTCTGTAATATCTGTCAGCCATTTGCTGTTCGGCGTGAGCGCGTGAAAATCTCGCTGTAGAAGATTGGGTACCGCCGGTGAGACTTCTCCTACATAGGAGTTGAACTTTCGCCGCCTTATGCCGTGAGCGCTCAATCCGTCTTCACGCATCAGCCGTCGAACCACTTTTTCGGAAACATGTATTCCGTCTCTCTTGAGTGTATGGTGGATCCGGCGGTAACCGTAACAGCCTTTTACGGCGTGGAAACATTCTTGTATTTTCTGCCGCAGCGTTTCATATTTGTTGCGATTTTGCTGACGTTTTTCTTGGTAACAGTAGCTGCTTTTCGCAATATGGAATACACCGAGAAGTTCTTTCAGCCGATATTGGTTTCTCAGGGCATCAATCACCTTGGCTTTTTCCCGGTTTTTCAGCTTTTCCAGACTGATGCCCTCTGCTTTTTTTAATAATTCTGCTGCCACTTGCAGTGCATCGCGTTCTATGCGAAGCCTATGAATTTCAGCCTTTAGCTGGGCAATCTCAGCTTCCATTTCGGCTTTCGTTTCCGGAAACTGAGGGTTTGCTTCCGCCTTCTTTTTCATTGAAGGGCTCGCTTCCTTCCCGAGAATCTGCCTTTTCCATGCGGAAATAGCAGCTCTACTTACCCCGTATTTCGCCGCAATTTGATAGATTGGGATCTTTGAAACTACCCACTCTTCCACGATTGCGCGCTTTTCGTCTTGGCTATATCTTACCAAAGCACGTTTCGTTTTGCAAGGCTTTTGCTTCCGCTGCAGTAAATCCGGCCTTAATTCCTGCACCCAAGTGCGAAGCAGAAGACGATTGGGATATCCCATTGCCCTGCATGTTTGCGCAAAGGAAGTGTGGTGATTGGCAAAGTAAGAGACGGCAGCCTCTTTTTGGGCGGACGAATAATGAGGTTTACGACGGGACTCAGAGTGAAGTGATCCGGCCGTTACATATTCCCGATACCAACTTCGAAGAGTGTTTGGAGAAGGATACCCTAAGGATTTGATTACTTGGTTCTCGCTGAACTTCGACTCAATATAAAGAGTTACAGCTTTTATTCGGTCTTCCCATGAATACATTTTCTCTCGATGCCCCTTTCATGGTCCAACTTTTCGTCCGCAGCCCCTTTACACACGGCTCCGTCAACGGAAATAGCTTCATTGCCTACATTAGCCACACAGTCATGGATTTTGTTTTCTCTTTCTGGCATTCACATTTTCTTTCACAGCATCCGGACGGCGAACGCCATAACACTGCCGGAAACAATGAGTGAACGGCTGTGCTGCCCGGTTGACCTCCTTCCTGTCCGGGCAAGCCGTCGATTTGGCATGTAGCTGCGGGAAATATGTATTTCATTTTTGTGTGGAGCAGTCGCTGGAAAGAAAAAATCTTCTCAGGGGGTAGGCATCGAAAAGGCGGTTTTCACAAGTTCCAAGCACAACAACTTTATTTTTCATTACCGGGCAGAAACCTGAGAGCAGCAGAATACGCGCAGCCAGACAAGCGGAGCGGTCTGTTCATAGGGGATTGGGGTTCCCCCAACAAGCAGATAATGGCCAACATATATATGTTGGCACTGCTTGCAAAAGATTTGAAAAATGTGTTCAAAACCTCTTTCACTTTATTTCGCAAACAGTGTATCGAGGACCCTCGGTACAAAAAAACTGACCGCCGACGTTACCGCCGGAAGCCAGTTTTTGCTTGTTGGGACAGCGTCCCAAACCCTTTGAACAGTCCCTGACGGGACTGGCTGCGTATATGAAGAATCAAATGATATAAGAACTAGTTAGGAATAGAAGGCGACCAGCCTTTATCGACTGGTCACTTTCCGAATAAACACATCTCTTTATTTGGAATACTTTTTGAAATTTTCCGCCTGTTCGAGAACCTCTTTATATACGTCATCCAATGTCACCGGCGGATACCCAAACTCGTCAAGAAGCAAAATTAAATCAACCTGTAAATTTGCTTTGATGTCCTCACGGGTCGCCCAATCGGTATATTTCGATTTGTCGTCAACGATTATCTTAATGCGCTTCGCCAACTCAACCATTTTGTCATCAGGATACTCAAATTCGTACTTCTTGGAAACGGCTTTTAGAATGTCATAGAACGCCTTTTCCTCGTAGTCAATCCCCATACTTTGAAAAGAATTTTTCTCTTTCTTCAATTCCTCTAACAGTTGAGCGAGCTGCTCTGCCACATCGTCGAGAACTTCGTTGGCATACGCTTCATCTCTGCGGCGGTTATTGTACTCATCAACGACTTTTTTCAGTCTGTCCGCAAATTCGACGCCCATTATCTTATTGACCTTTTTGAACTCGTCAATCGCCTGGGAGAGCAGCCTTTGCAGTAACTTAATCTTTGTGTTCGGAAGCTGAATAGCGTTTATCTTATCCATATACTCGTCGCTGAATATATCGACCGCAATGTGCTTGCCGCTTTCAAAGAGTTCCTCGATACCGTCAGATTGTATGGCTCCTTCCAACATTTCACGCACACGGGCGTTCATCTGCGAGATGTCGGGAGCGTCGCCCTTTGTCAACTTAAAGAGGATAGAGCGAACGGCACAATAGAAATGGATATAGTCCTTTTCTTCGTCGGAGATATTTTCGCTCGAACTGCAAAGGTTAAACGCCTGTTTCATTCTCTTAACCGCCGCCATAAACCTTGTTTCCAGTTCATC
>CANROK010000092.1 GCA_947632205.1 uncultured Bacilli bacterium | reverse complement strand
AACTCTTGATATTTTTCCTCAAATGTATCTGATATATATTTCAAGAATATTAATCCTAATATTATAAATTTATAACTGGATACTGGTACAGCACCTCTCATTTTATCTGCTGCTTCCCATAATTTCTTTTCTAAATCTTTTAAATCTTCTTCTTTCATTTCATTCCCCTAACCTTATATTTTCTTATATAACTTATATCACAAATTTCACTTTTTCTCAACAAAAATCTACAATATTTTCCATTTTTCCTTGAACTATGTTTATTCCGTAGTTATACAAATAACTTCCACCTTTTCGTCCAAAAATTTTCTAACATATTCAATACAATTTTCTAGACAAACAACCTTAGCCTTTGTACCTTGCATTAATTTATCAGTTGCTTGAAAATTTATATAGTCCATAAGATAAAAATTTGCAAATGGCATATAGTAAATATATGTATATATATTGTCTTCTTTGATATAATAGTTTTCAAAATAGCTTTTGTCCTCTAATGATACAAGTTTATCTCCAAAAACGCCATATACTTTTTCGTCCATAAATGTTTCATCTTGAATAACTTTAAATACCTTCCATGCATTATTATCATAAGGTATTATATATGATTCTTTATATTGAATTTTCTCAAATTTAGGCTTATACAAATATTCTTCATTTTCGGTGAAAACAATTAATCCTCTAAAATCTCCTCTATTTCTATCAATTTCTTTATCTATATATTTTAATTCTCTTGCTGTAATATCCTTATGTAAAAAATAAACTAAATAAGCTGTTTTGTTGAATTCTTCTATATCTTCTCCAAAGTTCCTTTCTCTTCTTGATACTATTCCTATAAATCTATTACCTCTTTTTGTGTATGTGTTAATATTGCACTTCCAACTTGGCTCGAAAAACCACCCACAGCTTTTAAATTTACAAGCAATATTACTAATTCGTTCCATTCTCTTTTTATAATTTTCATCTCTATTAATGTTTCTATATCCAAATCCTACTTTATTTAAAAATCTTTTTCCTTTTACTCCTAATATTACTTTTCCATATATTCGCTCAATCATATCTCCTTTGGCTAAACTTGCTAATCTATTTTTGTAATAATATTCTGACTCATATAGCAATTTGACATTTTCGTTTGTAATAACTCCATATTCTGATAAAAATAACATTAATTCTATATCTCTACTCCTAAAACATATTCTCTTTTCTTTTTCCACTTAAACTACCACCTCCTCTTTTCTAATTTCTGCCTATCTACTAGCATCTCTTTATGCGAATGAAGACACAAGATTTCCATCTTGTGCCTCCATTCGCCCTTACATGAAATTACGCTTTTTTTTGCGTATATCTCCCTACCTATGTACAACTTTATTCCTAAAAAATTTAGAATTTTACTTGAAATATCAACATTATTGCCTTTTTCTCAAAATGTGATTATTCAATTTTGAAAAAAGTGTGATTATGTGTATATTTTTAATTTCCATCAATAGTCATACTTTTTTAAAATAATTTTCAGGATTTAATATGCTTACATTTTTTATATTACTTTTTTCAGACACAAAAATTTTAATATAATTTTCTCCATCGTTAATTCCTTCTAACATATAACTTACAAATTTTATATTGTCATCTGTAATTAGTTTTCCATAAACAAAACCATTAAATATATATCTTAAATCTCTATTATCAATATCCCAATTATCTCTTGGCATACTTACTTGAACTCTTATAATTACTTCTTTATTTTCAAATAAGCCTTTGTATTGTTCTGCAATTGTTTGACAAGTTTTCTCTAATCTTCTATTATTATAAGGTGTTCTAACTGGTGGCAATAATTCGTAAATTTTTATTTTTAATATTCCATCTGAATATTCACTTTCGTACTTACTTATTTCATCTTGCTTTTTTGCTAATGTATCTTCAGGAATTGTAGGCATCTTAAATTTTACGCATTTATATATTGAATTTCTGAAAAGCTCTGTTATATACAAAACTTGATAAATGTTGTCTTCATTTAGATCATTTTTCATACATTCTTTTGCTACATTTACGAACTCAATTAGCTTTTTTCTAAAATTTTGTTTATCATAAACTGCAATTTTTCTTTCTTGCATCTTGCCCTCCTTTCTAGCTATTTTCTCTTATTATCCTTTATTTTTATATTTAATCACTATAAATAGCTACATTGTTTTCAAAATTAATTTATTCTATAATCGTTCCCTTTGCATTCAACTCTATAGCACATACTACATAATCTTGATATTATAGAATTTGGTGTTTCACATACTTTATTTGGTATGCTTAATCTTATTTTTAATTCTTCTAAATTATAATTAGTTGTTATGATTGTTGGCAACTCGTTTTTCATTCTTTCATTGATAATTACAAACAATTTAGATAACATCCAATCATTCATTGTTTCTACACCTAAATCATCTATAATTAATAAATCTACTTTTGCATATAGTTTGGTTAGCTCACCATCTGTGTGATTTTGATAGCTTTTTGTATATTTTTCTACTAAATCAGTTAATGTGCCAAATATTACTGGTACATTTTCTTTCATTAATTCATTACTAATTGCAACTGAAATATGTGTTTTTCCTGTTCCATTTTGTCCTACAAATATAATTCCTTTTTTCATTTCTTTGTTTTTGAATTTTTGTATAAATTTCATTGCTGCTAATTTTGTTTTTAAATTTTCTTTATTTGTAATAAAACTTTCTAATGTTTGTTTCCTAAATTGTTCTGTTATAAATTCTGTTCCATAAAATTGCTTTATTTTTTTATTCAATTTTTCTTTTCTAAATTCTTCATAATCTTTTAAGAGTTGTTTTTCTCTTTCCATTTGAATTTTATTTTGTTCTTCTGTTGCTTTACTACAATTGCATTTTTCATTTTGTAAAAAAATATGAATACTTTTATCAATTGGATTTAGAATTCCCTTTGGCATTAATGCTTTATTACAATATGGACATCTTCTTTCTTTTGGAATTGGCACTTTTATTTGAAAGCCTTTTTCTTTTATTTCTTCTAAACTATATAAAATCTTCAATTTTTCTTGAGTCTGTGTTTGCATTTTCATCACCTCCTGTTTCTATTTCTTTTTTTAATTCTTTTTCTCTTTCTACTTTTACTTTTTCATTATTTTTTATTGGTTCTTTATCTTTTTGAATTCCTCTTTCTTGTAAGTTTTGATACTTATTCCAATTTTTAATTTTATATCCATATTCATCTTGTATTATCATACTATATTCCTGAAATACATCTAGCGCAGTTCTGATACTTTCCTGATTTCTACCCATATGATTTGCTAGTGTTTCAATGTTAAAAAACTTGTTTTCACTGATTTTTAAGTATCCACCAGATTCACAGTTAG
>CANROK010000091.1 GCA_947632205.1 uncultured Bacilli bacterium | reverse complement strand
GCTTTTAAATCGATTTTCTGCTTGGACTGCTCGTTCAGCGCAGGAGAATCCGACAGCCAGACGAAGATCGCCTCCGGCTGTTCCGCAAACTGATCGGTGCCATAATAGATATCCTCTATGAGAGACGCCATGATAATGGTCTTCCCGGAGCCGGTGGGCGCCTGGAGGGACACCACCTGCGGGGTGTGGGTCCGGTGATAACTGCCCAGCGCCTCCGCCACCTTGGCTCGTAGTTCGGCTGTCGCTCTCCTTTGAAACGGAAAAAGCTCTACCTTCACGCACGGTCCCTCCTTGTGTTGATCCTGAAGTTATCGAGATAATCCCGATAAAGCCGATAGGTGTGCTTTAAATTCAGCGCCTTCGCCATAGCACAGTAACCCGGCTCATAGTCGGTGATGAGATAGGCCGTGTCTATATCCGGGTACTTAGTCAGCTCATCTTGAAACTCCTCAAATCCTGTTTCGTCAGTAAGCACGGCAAACTTATTTTCAGGGAAAACAAGAAATCCAGGGATATCCTCCCCGTCAAGCACTGGGCATCTGCCCACGGCCCCAGCCTTCATCCAGAGCGTAGGTAGCATCTCCCGGAACTGCCGTCCCAAGGCCACAGAGTTCTTATCGAGAAAGCCCAGCTTGAAGAAAGCCGCGTTGGCCTTGAAGCCGTCGGCCATAGGGATGTCACTGCCGAGATAATTCCCTTTGAGCGGCTGTCCGTTTATATCGTGGCCTTCAATAGAGCAGACAGTGCGGGGCCAGGTCACATATCGTGCGATGCCGAGCCTTTCCCATTCCTCATCTCCGGGACGATAACCTCTTGTCGTCAACTCCTTGCTTTCAGCATCGGAGACCTCGTTGTTGGTGACAAGGACGCACCGCCGATTACCTCCGTCCTCCGCGTTGAGCAGATTAACCGCATGAAGGGTGGTGCCGGAGCCGGCAAAGAAGTCAACAATAAGGGCGTTGGGCTTATTGGCGACGAAAAAGCGAAGTGCGTCATGTGTTGAGTATAATGATTTTGGATAATTAAATCTCCTCCCATGAAATAACAGATTAAGTAATGATGACCCATATGCACCTGAATCGTGTGAAACCTGATTCCAGACGGTCAATGCTCTCGTTGGCTTTAAAGATTTGCCTAATCTTATAGCCCCATCAGCGTCTTTACCTAAAATTTCAATAAGCCCATTTTCAACTGCCTGTTCTGTACCAGACTGCAAAAACCCAATCCATCGTGTTTTATCCCCTATCTTCCATTTCCCAAATGAAATATATCCCTTTTGGTACTTTTGCCAGAAAGTTTCTGCATTAACGCCCCAAGTACATTCTGTCCCTTCTTTTGTTAATGGCCACACTGCAAAACAACCCTTGGGAACAGGTACAGTATTTCTATCGGTTGAAATATCTATTGGATTTCCAACAGATTTAAAGGTTCCATCACATTCGTTAAAATAAACCGGATAGAATAAATTTGGACGCTTAATTCTAAGACCGTTAGCTCCACCACGAATTAAATGTTGAAATGTTCCTTTTTTGGATTCGCAAGGGTTAAGCATATCGTTTTGGTTAAATTGGGCAGTTGTATTTCCGAATAGTATAAAATAAATATATTCGTCTGCTCTTGCAAATAAATCTTGCCGCACTGACCCAGTCCGGTTGATTACATCACTTACCATTTGTATCTTCTGATTGGGGAACATCTCCTCCAGCAGGCACCCCAGATGCAGATACTCCTTTTCATCGATAGTCACGATTAGCACCGAATCCTCCGGGTTAAGAAGCTTTTTGGCAATCTCCAGCCGCTTCTGCATCATGGAGAGCCACTTGCTGTGCCGGTACTGGTCAGAGCCGTCCACATAGTCATTGTTGTATTTCCAGTCGCGGGCCCCCGTGTTATAGGGAGGGTCTATGTAGATGCAGTCCACCTTTCCGGCGTAGAGGTATTCCAGCAGCTGCAGGGCGTGGTAATTTTCCGCCTCGATGAGCGTGTGCCAAAGGCTGCTGTCCGGGGCGTTGCAGACGGAATCCAGAGGCTGAAGATACGGGTAGATGGGCTCCCCAAACTCCGCGACGGGAATCAGATCCCCCACATCGGCCTCAACTGCGTCTGTCCCGCCTTTTTTCAGGCAAACAGCCCTTCCGTCCTTTATGTTCAAAACCTTGTAAATTTCGCTCACAGAACCGCTTTTGAAGGCGACCTTTGCCCCCTTCCGGACAGGCACATCATACAGCGGCGTACATTCCGGGAGATGCTCCTCAAACACAAGCCCGAATTTTTTCTGCCGTGCCAGCTTGTCCAGCTCCTTCTGGATCCGCTCCCGCAACTCAGCATTTTCAATTTGACTGATCAGATCATTGATTGCCGCCATCTTTGCCCTCCAAACGACCCATTTGCAGATATGGTTCAAAATATCTATCGAATTTATCGTAGTCAAAAAGGGGAAGCGTGTCTTTTATTATGACTTCAATTTCATTAGTTAAATTATTAATGCACAAATTCAGGAAATAGTCATACGCGACTGAATTTCTTATTAAAGTATAATAATCATATTTTACGATGCCATATGAAGAAGTAACGTAATTCCATGCATTTTCAGACACGGAGTAAGCATAGCCACTATTATAGTAGTTATTTACCTTGTTCTGTAACTCGAAGAACTTTTTGTAAATATTATCCAATATTTTCCTACTTCCTTCATCATAGGAAGGAAGTACTATTCTTGCCTTGTTGACTGATTGACAAATTGTACTTGTTGCATTATTAATGTCACTTACCAACTTCAAGGGAGCAGTTGTAGAATTAACAACAGTAAAATTAGAAAAGACAATATGAATTTGGCCATAAACGCTGGAAATGACACTTTGAGCGGAGCAAAAATCATCGTATATCTTCAGAAACTCACTCCGCATTTGAATGCGTTCCTCATGCTCGCTAAGTTTCTTTTGTAATTCCTCGTTGTTTTGCTCAATTTGTTTCTGTAATTGAATGTTCTTTCTGTTTTGTGTGAGAGACTGAAGAAAAATTATAATTGAAATTAGGATTGGTACAAATACCCCGATGATAGTGATCCACATAGGGGTAGATGCGCGACTAATAACCTGAATCAACTGATCTAATCCCTGAAATGTTATTTCCATATGCGTATAAGTCCTTTCAAATTTGATAGCCATATAGAAGAATGCGAACATAAACCGTGAGTGCTTGCGAAACAGCAGAGACTTTAGACACAGTATACCAAAAAACCACAAATTTTACAAGCATATATCAAACCCAGTAGTATACCCACTCCCTCCAAAAAATATACAAAATTTCTTGAAAACCTATTGACAAACATTATGGAGATATGGTATCTTAAAATACTCTCTGCGGAGAGTTATCTTTTGCCACATTAAGTTGCGAGGACGGCTTTTGGCCGGACAATGCCGCGGGGTGCTAAGCGAAAACA
>CANROK010000090.1 GCA_947632205.1 uncultured Bacilli bacterium | reverse complement strand
CATGCCGCCGGAGACAAGCGTGGCGATATACCGCCGCCGGTGGCAGATAGAGTCTCTTTTTTATGCAAAGCTGATACTTATGGAAAGCAACTTTTATATAACGTTGCATGACATACATTTACAACCGTTACTTTACTGTTTGACTTTCCATAAGTATTCCGTTTATTTATTACGTTCGAGCCATTCCAAAAGATCGGGATCTTCCTCCCAGTCCCGTTTGGATTTAAGGATCTCGGGGTTGGTATCGGCATAAGCCTTTTCAAGAGCTTCCCGTTTCTTCTTCCCTTCTGCACGTGCATAGACATCCGTTGTCTGTATGGACACGTGTCCTAAAAAATCTCTCAATTGAATGATGTTTACATCGGCCTGAAGGAGATGCATAGCTTTGGAGTGTCTCAGGCAGTGCGGAGTGATATTGGCGGGGAAAAGCGTCTTGTCAATAGCTGATGCCATCCTCACATACTCTTGTAGAAGATATGTTATACCTGGCCGTGTCAGGGGCTTTTCCCATTTGTTGCAGAACAGCGGATAGTCAGCCTTATCCTCATCAAACAGGCGTTTTTCCAGCATATATTCTCTTAAAAGGGAACATTGCTGCTCTGAGAGCGGCACAATCCGGCTTTTCCTTCCCTTACCATAAAGTTTTATGGTATAAGGTCTGTTGGTTATCCTAATGTCAGCAGGTCTCAGATTTATTATTTCCTGCACCCTTGCTCCGCTGTCATACATCAGGGCGAGCAAGGCGACATCCCTTCTTCCTTTCGGAGTGGACAGATCCGGTTGTTCGAGCAGAAGGCGGACCGCTTCGACGCTTATATAGGATATGGATGGCCTGTCGGTTTTCAAGGCCTTTATCGCACTGATGCTCTGCCATTGAGCAATCAGTCCCACTTCCTGATATTGAAGATACTGTGCGAAGGAGCTTATGGCAGCCAGCCTGTTATTCCGCGTTGAAGCCGAGTTGCCTTTGGAGTCTACCAGCCACGAGAGGAAGTCTTTGACAAGTTCGGGAGTGAACATGCTCAATGTAAACCGGGATAAAGATATTTTCGTTATATCGCGTATGTATCTGATCATTATCTTGAAAGAGTCACTATAGGTTGTGACTGTTTTGGGGCTGAAGCATCTCTCGTGGGGCAGGTATTCAGACAGGAACTTTGTCAGATTCCTTGCAAAATCAGTTTCAGTTTTCATGGCTGTATCCTTCCGGTGTCCTTGGATAAATAAAGGCATTGATGGGATTGGCCTTTGCCGCCAGCTCCGGATACATCTCTGTCGTAAGCCTTACATATTGTTCTGTGGCCGCAAGAGATCTATGTCCCATAAAGGCACACAGGATCGGCAGTCCTGCATATGGATCCAGCCCATTGTCAGACACCCTCATCAAGGCATGACACGCGGCTGTATGACGCAGGTCATGCTGTCTGGGACCATAGTGATTGCCGATATGCTTTATATTGCATTTGGCAAGTGTCCTCTTGAACCAATTGTAGGCCGCGTTGCTTTTAAAGGGTAGGCCGTCAGCCTTTATAAACAGCAAGGCTCCCGGCTCAGCCACTCCTTTTAACGGCATGCGGTTCCGGTGGTAAAGATATTGTATAAGCACGGCTTTCATACTCTCACATATAGGGGCGATACGTTCATGGCCGTTCTTGGTCTTCCGTATCATTATGTATCCTCCAGCCTCAGATCCGAGTTCCTTATAGAGAGTGCCTCAGATATTCTTAGGCCTGTGCTGTATAGAAGCCTGAAGAGCGTCGGCATGGCAATCAGGGATGTGTCCATGTGTCTGTCTCCCATTACGGTCGAGTCTATTGCCGAGAAGATGTCCTTGACCTGCACATGGGTGAAGATATACGGGACGAACCCCCTGTCCGTGGTGCTTTCCTTTGGCAACTGTGGAACATGGCATTGTATACCCTGACGGTTCATATACTTCGTAAGCTGAGACCAAGCCGAGTATTTGGCATAGATGGTTCTCTCACAGTCATTCTTTCTTGTCTCACGCCAGCGGGATATTATCTCCCTGGTGATGTATGTGTCTTCTATGCAGTTTTCCGTCATAAATCTGTCAAACTCCAGAAAGATCCATTTGAGACGCAGAGACCCGATGGATGCAGCCTGTTTCAGTTTAAGAAGTCCATTCATATATGGGGCGAGTACGCTACGGTAGTTAAATTGTTCAGCCATGGAATGCACCTCCTTTCTGGTTGTAGAATGATTCGTCTACAGGTGGAACCGGAAGGGCGCATCCCATCAGGGAGTTGATGTCGATCTTCAGATAGGTCATCGTGGTCTTGGTAGACATATGGCCAAGGGATTCCGATATGACAGGCATTGTTGTGCCGTTCTTCAACATGGCTGTCGCCAGAGAGTGTCTCATGGAATGTGGCCCATGGCGGCGATTCTTCAGATTGATTCCCGCATTGCTTATTAGCCGGTTGATGGCACTGCCGACTCCCTGTCGTCCCAGTACTGAATACGGGGCCCTGGATGCCAGGAAAACCTGTCTGCTTGTGGTCTGTGGCCGACCGCCTTTCAGATACCTGATGATCGCATTTCCTACATCTGCCAGCAAGGGAAGTTCAATAGGTTGCCCGGTCTTGTACTGGACAAGTCGGATTACATTGTTTCTCCAGTCAATATCATCTACCTTAAGCCAGGCTATGTCGGATGCGCGCAGACCGAGTCTAGTGGCCAGAAGCAACATGGCGTAATCCCGCTTCCCTACTCCCGAGGTCTGATCAACGGATTTCTCTATGGCCATGACCTCTCCTTTCTCATAGAAAGACGGAATCCTCTCCTTCCTCATATATTTGAAAGAAGCCATGTATTCAGACTTATCCTCTTTCGTGACATTATTTTCAAACCAGAATCTGAACAGAACACGTATCGCGCTAACAATCGATGTCTTGGCTTCGTCTATACCGTTAAGGAAAGATACAATCAGGCTTTGGCTTATTTCTTCGGGAGTATGTACTCCAGCTTCATTTAGAAATCTGGAAAAACCTCCCAGATACAGCTGATAATCCCTTATGGTGATTTCAGAGCGTCTGATGGAGCGGAGATAATCAATCAAGGGTTGCATATATTCTCCTATAAGCCCATCTAATTTATGTACTACCGGAGTATAGGAACGCATGCGTATACGACCAAGCAACAGGCAGTCGTCAAGAACATTTACGCTCCTTACCAGTTCCTGCTCCTTATGGTCATTGGGATGGCCGCAGAGATACGAGGTCAGACACGCTTTGCCAATCTCCGGGCTATAAAGGGTAAGTCCCTGGTCTGACATATACTTCAGGATGCCCTTCTTCCAAAGAGCCTCGTATCTACAGATACGCTGTCGGGAATAATGTCCCTCTTCGAGAATTGATTTGCAACGTGCAATCAATTCTCCAATTGGAATTTCTTTCATTGGGGTACTTTTTATAGTTATCACCCCAATATAGTTATGGAAATTAATTATGAAAAGTAACAGAGAAAAATTATTGTATCTCAAGCACATTTCCGAATCGTAGAACTTCTACTTTCCATAAGTATCAGCTTTGCATAAAAGGCCGTTTCTATCTCCCAACGCTTTTTGTATGTCAAAATCGCACCCTCGGGCCGGTTGAAGCATATAAGAATCTGCAATTCCGGAACTCCATCGGAGTTTTTGATTCGGCTTCCGGCAA
>CANROK010000089.1 GCA_947632205.1 uncultured Bacilli bacterium | reverse complement strand
ATAGCCTCTTCCATTTTTTCGGGACTAGTTACAAAGTGTGATGCTGGTGATATGGCAATTGTTTTTTTAGCTTCTTTAATGGCTCCGGTTAAGGGATCAAAAACAGTTAACGCCTCAACTACATCACCATCAAGTTCAATTCTAATACCAGACTCTTTTTCATTTACGGGCACAATATCAATTGAGTTTCCTCTTACTCTAAAAGTGCCACGATGAAAATCTAAATCACTGCGCTCATAAGTCATATCAACCAGTTTATCAATTATTTTATTTCTGGAAATAGTATCACCAATAGTAAGTACCAACATACTTTTTTCGTATTCTTCTTTTTCACCAATACCATAAATACAAGAAACAGACGCTACAACAATAACATCACGATAATTTATTAAAGCTGAAGTTGCTCCGTGTCTAAGTTCATCTATTTCATCATTTATGGAAGCATCTTTTTCAATATAAGTATCACTAGATGGTACGTATGCTTCTGGTTGGTAGTAGTCATAGTAAGAAACAAAATACTCAACATGATTTTCGGGAAACAACTCTTTAAACTCACTATAAAGTTGTCCAGCTAAAGTTTTATTATGGGCTAAAACTAGAGTAGGTTTGTTAACTTCTTTAATGACATTGGCAATCGTAAAAGTTTTTCCTGTGCCTGTTGCACCTAGTAAAACTTGGTGTTTTTTGCCTTCATTGATACCATCAACTAATTCTTTAATTGCTTCAGGTTGGTCGCCACTAGGTTTATATTTTGATACTAATTTAAACATAATTACCTCCTTCGAATTTTTGGATATAAATTTACTAAAAAGTACTAAATAAAATTGAATAATAATAAATAAATTTCAATAATATATTTTATCACTGTTTTATAACTAAAACAAGAAAACTGCTACGTGTTTTCTTGTTATTATTCTTAACTTTTTTTGTTATTTTATGTTTATTTTATTTAATAGTATTACAAATTAAATTGGAGCTATTCATAGTTATATTTATTTCTTTGTCAGCTAAATAATTTTGATTACCTCTATTTAATATTTCAATATCAGCTGTTAATGTTGCCATCTCATTTGCAGATACTTTATATTTTATTTGTTTTTTGTAACCACCTGCTTTTTGGGCATTTATAATGGCTTTTAAATCTACTTCAGTAGTGCCTATTATGCTATTCTTACCTCCGAAATATATTTTTCCATCTTCTTTTTCTATTACATTATCACTTACTAAACTTCCGCTTGCTTTAATTGTTAAATCAGATGTACATTCATATATTTCTTTTTCATTTCCCCCTTCTACCCTTAATTCTGAGATAACATAATTTTGTTTATTTGTTGCATAGTTTAAATAAGAATGATATGTGGCATAAAAATGTGTTCCTATTTTTGAAGGATCCATATCATCAGCTTTAATTTTAATATAAAATTTACTGTTTTTGTTATTTAAATATATTGATGGTAGCCCCGAAGTAGATCCACTAACAGTAGATCCACTAACAGTATTTGATGTAGAACTTTCTAGAACTTCAATTTCAATAGTTGCAATTTTACTACCATCATCAGTTTTTACTGTAACTTTTATAGTACCTTTAGCTTTACCAACTAGTGTGGCATTTAATCCGTCAGCAGCTATAACACCTAAATCTTTTTTATCAACATTCCAAGTGACCTTCTTATTACTAGCATTAGTTGGGTTAAGAACAGCTTGTAAATCGACTGTTCCCCCAATATAAACTTTATTTTTACCAGTTAAATTTTTAATTGAAACACTATTAACTGCTATTGTTTTATCAGTTTCATTGTCTTTTGAATCTGATTTAGTTGGTTCTTTAACAGGATTTTCTTTAGCAGCTTTTACAGAAACATTAATAGTCTTACTATATTCACCATCTTTAGTTGCTACAGTAATTGTAGTTTTACCTTCTTTTAATGTTTTAATGTTTCCTTTACTATCAACTGTAGCAATTTTCTTATTGCTTGATTTCCATACAAGCTTAGTATCTTTTAATTCACCAGTTAAAGTTACTTTTATTTGTTTAGATTCTCCTACTGTTAAACTAAGGGTTGTAGTATCTAATATTAAATCATTAATTTCTGAATCTTTCCATCTAGCTTCTAAAGTTATATCTTTAGTAACTTTTGTATTAAAATCAAATTTCTTATCATTATAATACCACCCATCAAAAATATAGCCTTCTTTAGTTGGAGTGGTTGGTTGACTAATTTTTTCATTTTTTTTAATTGTCAATGAATTTATTGTTGAACCACCATTAGTATTAAAAAAAATTGTATATTCTTTACCACCAAAAACTTTGATTAATAGAATAATAATTATGACAACAAGAACAACTAAAGCAAGAGCAATTGATAATTTTTTTATTCTGTTTGAATTTTTTTTCATAATACTTTATTCCTTTCTTAAAATTACTTTTTGTTTTTGCTTAAAACTTAATTTTATTATAAATTAGGTTCTATTTTAAAGTCAATATAATGATATGTCTGAAATATTATTTCTCTTTGCATAATTAAATTTTACTAAATTAAATAAAAAATTATAATAATCTATCTTCAATTATATTAAATTAAACATATAAATTATCTTTATTGTGAATATGTTTTAGTATATATTACTGAAATAATAATTTATATTTTTTTAAATTGTGAAAATTAGGAAAAAATTTACATGAAAATATAAAAAAACAAAAAAAATATGATATATTATTAATAGTGCCTTATTATGGGAGGTTTTAATATGTTAGAAATTAAAAATATTAAAAAAGAATATAATACTGATGGCTTTAAGCAAAAAGCTTTAGATAATGTTAGTGTTAATTTTCGTGAATGTGAATTTGCTAGTATCCTAGGTCCATCTGGAAGTGGTAAAACAACTTTCTTAAATATAATTGGGGGCTTAGATCATTATGATTCTGGTGATTTAATTATCAATGGCATAAGTACTAAGAAGTTCAAAGATGCTGATTGGGATAGTTATCGTAATCATCGCATTGGCTTTGTTTTTCAAAGTTATAATTTAATTGGTCATCAAACAGTTTTATCAAATGTTAAACTTGCCTTGACTTTATCTGGTATATCTAAAAGCGAAGCAACGGAAAGAGCAAAAAAAGCCTTAAAAGAAGTAGGTCTTGAAAATCATATTAATAAAAGACCTAATCAACTTTCTGGTGGGCAAATGCAAAGAGTAGCAATTGCAAGAGCTCTAGTTAATAATCCAGATATCATTTTAGCCGATGAACCAACTGGAGCTCTAGATAGTGAAACAAGTATTCAAATCATGAATGTTTTAAAAAAGATATCTAAAGATAAACTAGTAATTATGGTTACGCATAACCCAGAACTGGCAAATAAATACTCTAATCGAATTATTAACTTAAAAGATGGTAAAATTATATCTGATTCTAATCCATATAAAGAAAAAGATAAAAATAATGAAGAAGATAAATCGAAACAAAATAAAACGAAAATGAAATTTTTAACAGCTTTAAGTTTATCTTTTAATAATTTAATGACTAAAAAGGCCAGAACTATTTTAGTAGCCTTAGCAGGTTCTATTGGTATAATTGGCATTGCTTTAATTATGTCTGTATCAACTGGTTTTCAAAATTATGTTGATTCCATTCAAGAAGAAACTATGACATCTTATCCATTATCTATAATGCAAGAAACTGGTGATTTAACAAG
>CANROK010000088.1 GCA_947632205.1 uncultured Bacilli bacterium | reverse complement strand
AATTTGAACTCTATATTCATCTCCTATAAATGTAAAATCTTTTCCAACTTCTAAAATAAAATCTTTCAAATTTTTAATTATAGCATTTTTTAAATCTTTTTCAGAATATTCATTAGGCAAATCCAAAAATTCTAAAGTATATGTGTCTAATATTCTTGTATTTGGGTAGTCATCTTCATCTACTGTTTTAGTTTGTGTTGGTAACATTTTACCACCAGATAACATATATCTTTCATAATAAGATGACGTTATTTGTCTATCTAATTCTCTTTTTGAATAATTTTCTTTTATTGATAATTTTAAATAAAAATGTCTCTCTTCAATAGATTTTGATCCACTTATAATAAGCAAATTATTTGTCCAAGAGAGTTGCGTCACCAGTGGTGTCGCAATCTCATCATCTTTATATGTTTTATAAAATTGAATCATTCTTTCGATATTCCTTTTTGTAAAACCTTTTATAGTTGGATAATTAGATGCCATAAATTCTGCTGCTTTGGTAGTAATTTTATCCCCATAATTACTATTTTCTATTAATTCATACAAAAACTTTCCAACTTCTAAATAAAGCAAAATCATTTCTTCATTTACTTTTTTATAAGCGTTATTTTTTCTTTTTTCTATTAGTTCAACAATTTGATTAAAATTTATATCTAACATAATAATCACTACTCCTTTTCATTTAATTATTAATTTAAAATCTAAGAAAACTATTAATTTAATTATACTATATTTTAGTGTTCTTTTCATTATCACGTTGTCACTCTTTAAAAAATTTTTTTAACAATCATTCAATTAGTAATCAAAATTGTCGCCATTTTTTAATTAAACAAATTCACTTACTCTAGGAACTAATAGTAATGACGTAGTCATTTTTAAGGACAAAGTCGCCATTTTTGCAAGTACAAAAATAGATGTGACACCACGAGAAAGTTAGATTTTATAAGTATAAAATTTATTTTGTGGTGTCCAATACTTATGCCCATTAAAAAAAGTAGTAAGTTTTTTATAAATTTGATTAAAAAGTGACGACATAAAAAATTCTAATATTTAAAAATATTGAGTTATTGTTTGCCATTATTTTGAGAAAATCTATTGATCAGTAGGCACTTATAATTCGCAATGCTTAATTGCTAAAGTAAAAATATTTTTTTGCTTTAGCACATTTATTTAAAGAATTATAAGTGAGTTCCTACCGTCAATAGAGGAATTAAAATAATTGTTAATTAGTGATTTTTATAATAATGATTTGCTTCTTTTAATGTAGTGAAAAAGTGTTGGCCAATTAAAGCATTATCTGTTCCTATATAATCACAAACAATATAAGAGTTCTGATAATTTGGAACGTATAATAAATACTTACTATCTCTTTTTTGTAAAATATAACATTTACCATATTTTAAATTATAAAAATTTTTCTTTAGTTTCAATAACATATCATTTCCTTCTTTCTTAATTTACTTTTTTTATTGATTTCATTTTTATCTACATAAATAATTCCTATTCTATCTTCACTAGTTGGAAAACATCTTACTATTTGTCTGCCTTCTTTGTATTCAAATTTAAACATTTTATTTTCTATATTATAAATAGATTCATAATAACCAACATTAAAATATTCCCTAAGTTTAGTCAAATTTTCAATAACAATATCTGCTGAAAGATATTCACTATATCTAATTTTTATTATTTTTATCATCTTTCGCATTTCTTTTTAAATCTAAATAACCTTTAGAATATAGATTACATAAATCTTCAAAAAACGAATTTCTAAAATTAATTTTCTTGATTTTAATTTTATTTTCTAATAATTTAAGTTCAATATTTTCAATCCAATTCATTAAATATTCGGCTTGTTTCTCTCGAGACAAATCATTCCAAAAAGTTGTTTTATTATCAGTTATTAAACGATTAATGCAATCAATATCTCTTTTAATCAAAATATCATTTGGAGTAAATTGTAATTCTTCACAAGTATCACAATCTTTAATTTTTTGTTCAATGTCTTGAATGGTACTTTCTACTATAGTTCTTTCTTCTTCATATTCTTTTAAAGTAAACGTACCATTAATATAGGCTTTCTTTATCCTCTCAAATTTTTGATTTTGATTATAAAGTTCTTTTTCTAATTCATTTTTGGGATTATTGAGTCTAGTTTTTATCATAGGCATTAATACTTGATTAACAACTGAATCATATTCATATACATCATTAATAATATTTGTAATTAATGGCTCAATATCCCTTTCTTTAATAGTGATTTTACACTCATTACAATAGTAATAGTAGTAGGATGTTCCATTCTTTTTAGTTGTTGCTTTTCCTCCAAGTATTCTTCCACATTTAGGGCATTTTAATTTTTGAAGATATAAATAAGTTAAATACCTTTTAAAACTACGAGTATTCTTTTTCTTTTGAATTTGGCATTCTTCCCAATATTCTTTATCAATAAGAGGCGGTGCTACATTTTTATAATAAATAGGATTATTAGTCTTTTTACCGTGAACAAAATCACCTTTATAAATCTCATTTTGTAATATTCCCTAGATTGTACTATCATACCAATTTGTTTTACCCAATACTTTTTCTTTATTATAAATATTTGCTATTGTTTGATACGAAGAACCAGAATGATATAAATTAAATATTCTAATAGCAATATCTTTGGTTGCTTCATCAATAACTAGTTTTTTATTTTCTCTTTTGTAACCTAAAGGGGATTTACAAGGAATGTGGCCTTAAGTAATTGCACCTGCTAAACCTATTTTTGTTCTTTCACTAGTTCTTTCTATTTCTTGTTGAGATACACTTGTTAAAATTCTAGAAATCATTTTACCATTAGCATTTGTAGTGTTTATATCATCATTTGCACAATCAAGATAAGCACTGTTTTCATCTAAAAATTTTAAGATATTTTCCCAATCATAAACTGAACGAGTTAGTCTGTCTAATTTCAAAACAACAATAGTATTACATTTCTTATCTTTTATATCTTGCAATAGTTCCTCAAATGCGGGTCTATAATTTCCTGTTTTAGCACTTATACCTGCATCTTTATAAATTTTATAAATTTCATAATCTTTATATTCACACATAGTACGTAATCGTTTTTCGTGTTCTGGCAAACTAAATCCCTCACGGGCTTGATCTTCTGTACTTACACGAATGTATAATCCTGCAATTTTCTTATTATTCATAAACATCAACCTCGCTTTGAGTAGTTATTATAGAGATTATTTTAGAAATTAGAATGTATAAAAATATGCCCAAAAACTTTCCAAAATCTTCCCAATATCTGTTTACTTGAGAGTTAATTTGTTTACTATCTTAATTTAATTCTATAATAAATTCTTCTAAATCTTTAATTTCTATCTTTTTATCTAAACCTTCCACATATAACTCTTTAGAATAGTTAAATGCAAGTAATGCAGTTCCTTTAACAATTATTCTATGAGGTTCAATATAGGAGATATTTGTTGAATTAATATTTCTTACACTTCCTTCAATGATTGTTGGAGTAGTATTACAGAAATTACTTACAAATTCTATTTTCTTTTTTAATTCTAAATCAATATGTATAGATTTAGTGTTTATACTTACCATAACGAATCGTTCCTTTCTTTAAAGCACTAAAAAATCAACTCTCAAATTAGAAAGTTGATTCTATATTTAGTTCAAACTTTAAAAAGTTCGAACGTATTCGCTTCTGGTGCCTAAGGCCGGACTTGAACCGGCACGGGATTTGACTCCCGCAGGATTTTAAGTCCTGTGCGTCTACCAATTT
>CANROK010000087.1 GCA_947632205.1 uncultured Bacilli bacterium | reverse complement strand
TACACAAGCAGATTTACCAAGAGATATAAGTGAAAGATTTGCGTATATGACAGCACTAATTACAGCCAATGAAGAACAAGTTGAAGCATGTAGAGAATTTATAAAAAAACATTGTGAACCAGAATATTTATCAATATATGATATATATTGGGCAGGAAATGATGAAAGAAAAATGGAAAAAATAAGTAAGTTGCAAGAAATAGATTTTACAGGAAAAGAAATAAAAGCTTTTGCAAGAGATGGATTAGAAAAATATGCAGATATAGGAAAAATGTATAGAGATTATTTATCAAGGGAAGTAAGAGGTAAAGAAGATGAAAGAAGTTGAATATAGTGAAGCTGCAGTAGAAGTATTATATATATTAAACTATATAGATAAAGAAGATGTGGCAAGAATACCACAAAGTTTTATAAAATTTTTAACTAATATTGCAAACAAAAACTATAAAGCAAAATTAAATTACGAACAACCAATTGATGGATTAAACTTAAAAAAGCAAACTAAAGAACTTTTAGGATTTATATATATTACTTGGTGGGCTGATAAAGAAGAACTTGAAAAATATAAAAAAATAATACATAAAGAAAAATCTGTCAAAAAAGAAATAAAACAAAATTACAAAGTAAATGATATTTTTAAAAACAGAAGAAAATAAAAGAACTCAAAATGAAATACCATTGAAAACAAATTTTTAAATAATATATTTGATTTTTTGGTAGTAAAAAAGAAAGGAAATAAAAGTTAAGATGATTAATAAAGAATTGATAGAATTACAAAAAGGATGCCCTGCTACTTGTGTTGTAATTACATATAAAGATTGTAAAGATTTAGAACCAAAAATTATTGTAAATAGTAATGTTAGTGATAATGAATTACTTATGATTTTTAAAGAAAATAACACCCATAAAGAAGAATTGAATTATCTTATTATAACTGAAATTGACAAAATAAATGAAGAATTACAAGATAAATATTATCAAATTGTTAAAGATAGAGAATTCTATGGATATAAGTTACCAGAAAATACGATTATAGTTTTAACAGTTAAAGATAAAGAAGGGTTAAAAAATATATCACAGGAACTTTATAATATCTGTGTTGTTGCATTTTAAGCTACAATCATTGACTAAGAAATAAAAGGAGTAATACATGAGTAACTTTACGTTTTTAACAGAAGAACAATGCTATAGTGATTTAGATATATTCAAAAAGAGAGGGACTAAAGCAGCAATAACAGATTTTTCTATTCTTTTAGGAGGATATGTTTCAAACTATCATATAGGTAATGATGGTTCTTTAGAGGGTAGAACAGGTTTTTATTGGACTAAATCAGATGACAAGGATAATGACGCGAGAGTAATTAATGATTCTGGTATGAGGAGTTGGCGTCGTGTTTATCTTCGCTGTGGCGGGGCACGCCTAGCTTTACCGTTCACTTCAATCGGTTCAATCCCCACGAACGTAGTGAGTAGGAAAAGAGCAAGAGACGGAATTTATGAAGTAGAATATGGATATTATCCACAAAAAGCAGTACCAAAAGATATGCAAATAAAATTAGAACAAGCATTTAAAAGTGGAAGATTATCAAAAACTGGAAATGGATATACAACAGACTCAAAAAAATATGATGCTTATAGTGAAAAATTTGAGCCAAAAATACACGAGGAATATCAATATAACGGAAAAAGATATGTAAGAGTTAAGGCTAATTCGTATTTTGATGGAAAAGAATTTCAACTTTCAAATGGAGAATACTATAGAGATGGAAATAATGTATGGGTAGAAGTTCAACCAGTAAAATGGTTAGTTGATGAAAAAGCAAAAATTATGATAACAGAAAAATTAATTTTTTCTGGAGTTCAATTCAATAATAGTAGAAACTACCATACAGGAGATTTTGACAAAACAGATATAAAAAGATTTATGGATGAATATTTTTCTAAGGATTTAGAACAATCAATGAAACCAATAAATTTAAGTGAAGTACAAAAAGAAAAAATAGAGAAAGCTAAAACTAGACAAACAAGACTACAAAAACTAAATCCAGATGATACAGCACCTTCTACAAGGGTAAACATGACAGATACAGAGATAATACATAATTGGATAGAGTCTGGTGAATCAGTATTGCTTAGAGGACCTTCTGGAATAGGAAAAACAGAAAGAATTAAGATGTTATATCCTGATTTAATTTATATAAAATTAACAAACAATATGTTTCCAGAAAAAGTAGTAGGTTCAGTCAATTTACAAACAGGAGAGAGCATACCACCAGATTTTGCTAAAACCGTAATTATGCAAGAAGCAACAGAAGAAGAAAGAAAATCAATTGAAGAAAATATACAAAATATATATGATATAGCAGACACAGTTTATGAAAGATCAAAAAATAGTAGAAAAAAAGTAGTAATATTGCTAGATGAACTCTTAAATGTAAAACCAGCAGTACAAAGTTTAGTATATACTTTAGTACTAAATAGAATAGTAGAAATAGGAAAAGGATTAAAACTACCAGATAATGTTGTAGTAGTTGCAACTGGAAACCAGAAAAAGTATTCTGTAGTAGCAGAAGATTTAGCAGAACCACTAGAAAAGAGATTTGACCATATACTAGATATGGAGCCAAAAGTAGGAGAGTGGATAACAGAATATGCCATACCTGAAAAAATACATCCAGCAGTAATAGGATATATTCTATCAAAGTATAACAGTTCTGGTAAAAGTGAGAATAAAGAAGATATAGGATATTTCTATGAAGAACCAGAAGTAGGAGAAGAACATTTAGATACAAATGGATGTAAAGGAAAGACAAATGATCCAAGAGGATGGACATCAATATCAAATACATTATATAACTTTGAAAGAAATTTAGAAGCAGGAAAATATAAAGGAAAAAATGTAGAAGATATAATACAAAGGTCAATAGAAACTAAACTTCGTATGGAGTGGGCAAGCGAATTTTTTGACTTTTATAATTTACCAACTCTAACTCCAGAAGAAGTAGTAAAAGGAAGATATACACAAGCAGATTTACCAAAAGATATAAGTGAAAGATTTGCATATATGACAGCACTAATTACAGCAAATGAGGAACAAGTTGAAGCATGTAGAGAATTTATAAAAAAACACTGTGAACCAGAATATTTATCAATATATGATATATATTGGGCAGGAAATGATGAAAGAAAAATGGAAAAAATAAGTGAGTTACAAGAAATAGATTTTACAGGAAAAGAAATAAAAGCATTTGCAAGAGATGGATTAGAAAAATATGCAGATATTGGACAAATGTATAGAAATTATTTATCAAGAGAAGCTAGAGATAAAGAAGAGGAGAGAAGCTAAAAATATAGTGAAATAAAAGGAGTAATACATGAGTAACCTTACATTTTTAACAGAAGAACAATGCTTAGGAAAAAATAAAATAGATATAATTAAAAAAAGAGGAGCTAAAGCAACTATAACAGATTTTGCTATTCTTTTAGGAGGACATGTTTCAAACTATCACATAGACAATGATGATTCTTTAGATGGCAGAACAGCTTATTATTGGACTAAATCAGATGATAGTGCTAATGACGTGCGCATAGTTGACGTGCGTGGTAATAGAGATTGGCTCTCTGTTAATACGCGTGATGGTGGGGCACGACCAGCTTTTTCGTTCTCATCAATCAGCTCAATCCCAACGAACGGAGAGAGTGTGAAAAGAGCAAAAGATGGAGTTCTTGAAGTAGAATATGGTTATTATCCACAAAAAGCAGCTTCAAAAAAAATGCAAGAAGAATTAGAAAAAGCATATAAAAGTGGAAGTATATCAAAAACAAAAAATAGATATACAACAGATTTTGTAAAATGCGATGAGGAAAAACCACAAAGTTATCAAGAATACGAATATAATGGAAAAAGATATATAAGAATTGAAGCTAACTTATGTGATAGAAATGAAAATTGCACA
>CANROK010000086.1 GCA_947632205.1 uncultured Bacilli bacterium | reverse complement strand
CATAATATTTAAAGATAAAGATGAAAATATAGAATTGAAGGATTTTTCTAAATTAACAAGTGATGAAAGAGTAAACTATATTATAAAACAAATTGAATTTTATGGTCATTCAGGAACATCAATAAATGGATTAGTTTTTTGTAGTTCAAAAAATGAAGCAAGAGTTTTAAGTGAAAAATTTAATGAAAAAGGTTATGTTACAATTGCTTTAACTGGTGAAGATCCACAAGAAAAAAGGGAAGAAGCAATTAATAGGCTAACGTCAAAAAAGGTTGATGAGAAAATTGATTATATTTTTACGGTTGATATTTTTAATGAAGGTGTTGATATTCCTGAAATAAATCAGGTTATTATGTTAAGACCAACTGAATCTCCAATTGTTTTTGTTCAACAATTGGGAAGAGGTTTAAGAAAAGCAGTTGATAAAGAATATGTTGTTATATTAGATTTTATTGGAAATTATCAAAATAATTTTATGATTCCAATTGCTTTATCAGGAGATAGAAGCTACAATAAAGACAATATACGTAGATTTGTTTTGGAGGGAGATAGAATAATACCTGGTTCATCAACAATTCATTTTGATGAAATAGCAAAAAAGAAAATTTTTGAATCAATAGATAGTGCTGATTTTACAGATATAAAATTAATTAAAGAAAATTACATTAATTTAAAAAATAAATTAGGGCATATACCATCTTTATTAGATTTCGATAAATATGGTGAAATGGATGTGTTAAGAATATTTGATAATAAAAGTTTAGGTTCTTATTATAAATTTTTAATTAAATATGAGAAAGAATATGCAATAAGATTATCAAATACTGAAGAAAAAGTAATTGAGTTTATATCAAAGAAAATAGCAAATGGAAAAAGAATTCATGAATTAGAATTTTTAAAATTAACATTGCAAGAAGATAATAAATTATTTAGTAAATTTGAAAAAATATTAAATGAAAACTATAGGATTAAGATGAATGAACTTGAAAAAAGAAGTGTTATAAATATATTAACAAATAATTTTGCTTCAGGATCAAGCAAAAATACTTATAAAGAGTGTGTTTTTATAACTAAAATGAATGATGATTATTCTGTTTCAAATGATTATAAAAAAATGTTAGAAAACATTAATTTTAAAAATATACTAAGAGAATTGATAGAGTTTGGAATTAGCAGATATAAACAATACTACAGTGAAAAATATCAAGATACACAGTTAGTAATATACCAAAAATATACATACGAAGATGTGTGTAGATTATTAAATTGGAAGAATAACGAAGTTCCATTAAATATTGGTGGATATAAATATGATAAAGATACAAAAACATTTCCAGTTTTTATTAATTATGATAAAAGTGAAGAAATAAATGATACTATCAAATATGAAGATCATTTTGAAAGTAGTAATAAATTAATAGCTATATCAAAAAGCGGAAGAACAACTTCATCAGAAGATGTTCAAAACTTTATTAATGCTAAGGAAAGAGGAATAAAAGTAGAACTTTTTGTAAGAAAAAATAAGGATGATAAAATTTCAAAAGAATTTTATTATTTAGGAAGAATGAATGCTACAGGAAATGTTAAAGAATTTGTTATGCCGAATACAAACAAATCAGCTGTAGAAATCGAGTGGATTCTTGAAACACCAGTACGAGAAGATTTATATGAATATATAATAAATTGTTAAAGGAGAAAAATGATGAAGAATATAAAAGTAGTTGCTGCTATTATAATTAATAATAAAAAAATATTTGCTACACAAAGAGGATATGGAGAATTTAAAGATGGATGGGAATTTCCAGGAGGAAAAATAGAGGAAGGTGAAACTCCTGAAAAAGCGTTAATTAGAGAAATAAAGGAAGAATTGGATGTAAAAATTAATGTAAATAAAAAAATAGATACTGTTGAATATGACTATCCAAATTTTCATCTTTCAATGGATTGCTTTATATGCAATATATTAGATGGAGAATTAGTATTAAAAGAGCACGAAGCTTCAAAATGGCTTACCAAAGATGAATTATTTAGTGTTGAATGGCTTCCAGCAGATTTGGATGTTGTAAGGAAAATAGAAGAATCTAATATTTTACTTTAGATAAATGTTATATGCTGAAATAAAAATGAATTCAAATTTTTTGTATTCAAAAATTAGAAGGCAAAACATTATATATCTTAATGTAAAAATAAATCTAATTTATATAGATTTAGAAAAAGAACTCAAGGGGAGAAAATAGCTTTAGAAAGGTATGAATAGAACATGGTAAAAGATGAAAAATATTTAATAGATTTAATTCATTATTTAGTTAAATTTCCAAAAGAAACAGAGTGGTTAGAATTTAAAACGAATTATTATCAAGCTGATGAAATAGGTAAGTATATTAGTGCATTATCAAATTCAGCTACTTTATATGAAAAGAATTTTGGATATATGATTTGGGGAATTGATGATGTTACTCATGATATTGTTGGAACAACGTTTGATTATGAAGCTAAAAAAGTAGGTAATGAAGAATTTCAAAATTGGTTACATAGATTGTTAAAGCCTAAAATTAATTTTGAATTTTATAAGATAAAAGTTGATGGTAAAGATATAATAATATTAGAAATACCAAAAGCTGAAAACGTTGTTACCAAATTTAAAAACGAAGCATATATAAGAGTTGGAACATCAAAAAAATCATTAAATGAAGCACCTTTAAAAGAAAAAGCTTTATGGAAAATCTTGAATGCAACTTCTTTTGAAGATGGCATAGCTATAGAAAATATATCTGAAGATACAATATTACAAAAGTTGGACACAGAGTCATATTTTACTTTATTAGATATTCCTATTCCAGATGAGAAAGAAGGAATTTTTCATTATTTGGAACAAGATAAATTAATTTTAAAAGAAGATACTGGTAATTGGAGTATTACAAATTTAGGAGCAATATTATTAGCCAAAAACTTAGATGATTTTAACACTGTGAAAAGAAAAGGAATTAGAGTTATACAATATAGAGGAACTAATAAGTTAGAAACAATAAGAGAACAAGTTGGAAATAAAGGCTATGCAATAGATTTTGAAAATATTATTAATATAGTAGATAATATTATTCCTAGAAATGAAGTAATTGGTAAAGCTTTAAGAAAAGAAGTTCCTATGTATCCAGAATTAGCTATTCGTGAATTAATTGCAAATAGTATTGTTCATCAAGATTTTTCAATTTCTGGAACTAGTCCTATGATTGAAATTTTTGAAGATAGAATAGAAATTACTAATCCAGGTATTCCATTGGTTGAAACAGATAGATTTTTAGATAATCCACCAAAATCTAGAAATGAACAATTAGCGTCTTTTTTAAGAAGAATTGGCGTTTGTGAAGAAAGGGGAAGTGGATTTGATAAAGTTGTAGCTAAAACAGAAGAGTTTCAATTACCTGCACCAAAAATAGATGTTTATAAAGAACATACTAAAGTTACTTTATTTGCACATATTCCATATGGTAAAATGGATAAAGAAGATAAATTAAGAGCTTGTTATTTACATGCTTGTTTAAAATATGTTAATAATGATTACTTAACGAATACAAGCTTAAGAGAAAGATTTGGAATAGATCCAAAAAATAATGCTATGGTTTCAAGAATTATAAAAAATGGAATTCAAGAAAATTTAATTAAAGCATATAGTGAAGATACAGCGCCTAGATATATGAAGTATGTTCCTTATTGGGCTTAATTTAATTTGATTTTAACTTGATTATAAGTTGATTCTTTAATTTTTTTAAAAAATAAAAAAACTGGAATCTCTTATAAAACAAGCACTACAAAGCTTTATGTAAAATGATTTTAACTTGACTGTAACTTGATTATAAATAAAAAATATTATTTCTCTATTCAAAATTATAATTATACAAATAATTAAAAGAAGCAGAAAAAATAGAAAGAATACGGTTCTACTAATAAGGAAACTCGTAAGATTAAGAAAAAGTAAATAAGGAGTGAATGAAATGGACTTACTAGAAGATGAAGAATTAAAAAGGAAATTGTCAAAATATGATTTAAATGAAAAAGAACTAAAAGCATTTCATAGTGGAGTTGAAATGATTGATAATGCAATGAAATTAAGTGAAAAAGAAT
>CANROK010000085.1 GCA_947632205.1 uncultured Bacilli bacterium | reverse complement strand
AATTCTACTTGTTCTAGTTTAATTCTTTACCAAAATTCATCTTATTCATATAAGCCAGAAGGTGGAAGATACTTTATTAGAAACTATGTTATGGTAGATTCAAATGGAAATTTAAGAACATATACTTTCAGTACAGATACTCTTTATGGAGACGAAAATGTTTATAAAGGTTCTGCTCTTGGAGAATATAGTGGAGGAGTAGCATGTTTTACAGGTGATACACTAGTAAATACTGAACATGGCTTACAACCAATACAGAGTTTAAAAATAGGAGATAAAGTTTATTCAAGAAATATTAAAAAAGGAATACAACTAAAAGAAATAAGCAAATTATTCTCACATATTACAAACAAAATATATGAAATAGATACTGGGGCAAATATAATACAGTCTTCTTGGTCTCATCCATTTTATACAGAAAATAAAGGAATGATTATGGCAAAAGATTTGAGAATAGGAGACATTGTAAAAGATATAGATAATAATAGTAAAATAATAAAGAATATAACTATAAATTCAAATCCTACCAAAGTATTTGAAATTAAAGTGAAAGATAATAACAACTATTTTGTAGGAAAAGATAATATTTTTGTTGGTTGTGAAAGAATTTAGGAGAAAGGAAAAAAATAAATGGAATTAATTAATAATAATGATGATGCTTTAGACGTAAGAAACAAAATAAATAATAACTTTAAAGAACAAAAAACACTAATAGAACAAAATATTCAAAATACATTTATAGATACGTCTTCATCAAATTCAAAACATACTTTTAATATTGAAGGAATACAAAGTTATGCAGATATAAATAATAAATTACTAGCATTTATAGTAACACAAGCTACTGGAACATCTCATACTTTTAATATAAATAATTATGGAGAAACCCCAGTACAAACATTTGATACTTTAGGAAATCCTAGAAATTTAACAGCAGGTGAACTTGTAGCAGGTAAAATAATATTAGCATTTCGTAGAAATAATACTTTTTACGTTGTAAACAACAATCCACAAGTAGCAACAGAAGCACAAGCACAAGCTGGAACATCTGATAATGTATATATGACTCCTAGCAAAACAAAAAATGTTATAAATGCTTTTTCTGTTAATTTTGCTGATAGAAGCACAGGTTCTTTTGTACAAGGTAATTGTACAATTATAACCAAAGCAACAAAAGCACAAGCAGCTACTTATGGAGGAAAAGGAAAAGTAGTTATATTAATAGGTGCGACAGGATAAGGAGGGGATGACATGGCTCTTTTAATTGGAACAAAACAATTATCTAATACTCCTCCAAGAGTAATGTTAGATAATGTTAGTTATTCAGCCTATCAATCTGGAAATAATGTTGTATATACCATTACTGTACAAATGAGAACAAATAGTAATGGCGGATGGTATGATTGGGGCTGGTATTATAATATGTGGGTCAATGGTACTCAAATAGCATGGAATGGAACAATTAAAGGTAGAACTAGATTAAATGTTATTGGCAAAAATATATATCAAAGTTCTGCAAGTATAACTTTACCTTTAGGAAGTTCTATAAATGTTAGAGTAGAATTATGGAGTGCTGAATCTCCTACTTATGCACATTATGATAATTTTGGAACTTTTGGAAATGATGGTGGAGCTACACCTCCTTATATTGTTGCTCCACAATTAAGTTCTTTAAGTGTATCAAATATAGGTGATAAATATTTTAATGCTTCTTTTAATGTAAATAATAATGGAGGACAGGGAACAGACTTTTATATAGATGTAGCAACTAGCAATTTTTCAGGAGTTGTAGCGACTAGAACCTCATCAGGACAATTTACAGGTTTAGATGCTGGTAGAACTTATTATGTAAGAGGAAATGCAGCAAATAGTATGGGGAGAATTTATACAAATGTTGTAACAGTAACTACTAGTTATAATACCCCCAATGCACCAACATCATTAAAATGTAGTCAAACAATTATGAACAACATTGGAGTACTTTCATGGAATACTCCAAGTTCTGCAGGTTCAAATGCAATAGTAGGATATAGAATAAGAATATATAAAAATAATACTCTTTTCTCAACAATAGATACTGGTAATAGTGGAACGTCTTACAATTATACCTTTTTAGAAAAAGATTGGAAAGATGGAGATATATTTAAGTTTGATATATCAGCTTATTCTAAAAGATGGGATAGTACAAAAATGTATGGTAGCATACAAACAAGTAGTAATTATAATGTAGAATCAGATAAATATATATATGTTCTAATTAACAGTAATAATCCTAATGACTTTTTTAAAGCTGATTTGAATTTATTGATTAACTCCGATTTACCACAAAATTTTGTTGAAATTAAGAAAGCAAATTTTGGATTAAATATAAATTCTCAATGGGGCAATTTTTAGAAGTTATACTATTTATTATTTTAAATTTTTATGCTATAATCAGACTACAAAATAGTAAGTTGTCGCTGAGATTAGAGCTAAGGCTAGTTGAACAAATGGTAAAGATTGACAAATCAACAATATGATGATAGAATGTTCGTATAAAATAATATAGGCAAATATAAACAAAAGATAGAAAATATTAATTTGTAGAATAGATTGGAGAAACAATGTCTTTAATAAGTGTAAATAATTTATCATTTAGTTATGATGGTAGTTATAATAATATTTTTGAAAATGTTTCATTTAATATAGATACTGATTGGAAATTAGGTTTAATAGGAAGAAATGGAAAAGGCAAAACAACATTTTTAAAATTATTACAAGGAATTTATGAATATAAAGGAACAATATCAAAAAATGTTGATGTTGATTATTTTCCATTTGAAGTTTCAAATAAAAATAAAATAGCAATAGAAATTGTTAATGATATTTCGCCTAATAGTGAAGATTGGGAAATTATAAAAGAATTAAACTTGCTTAATACTAATCCAGAAATATTATATAGAAGTTTTAATCAATTAAGTGGTGGTGAACAAGTAAAAATTCTTTTAATAAGCTTATTTTTAAAGGAAAATAACTTTTTGCTTATAGATGAACCTACAAATCATTTAGATATTGAAACTCGAAATAATTTAGTTAATTATTTGAAAAAGAAAAAAGGCTTTATATTAGTATCGCACGATAGAATCTTTTTAGATAAAGTTATAGATCATATAATTGTAATAAATAATACTAACTTAGAAATTCAACAAGGCAATTTTTCATCTTGGAAAGAAAATAAAGATAGACAAGACAATTTTGAAATAATGCAAAACGAAAAAATACAAAAAGATATTAATAGGCTTGAAATAGCTTCAAAAAATACTGCAAAATGGTCTAATGAAGCTGAAAAAGCCAAAAGTAAAAAATATAATTCTGAAACACATATAGATAAAGGATATATTGGGCATAAGGCTGCTAAAGTAATGAAAACTTCTAAAGTTATGGAGCAAAAAATCGAAAAATCAATAGCTGAAAAAAGTAATTTGTTAAAGAATATAGATAGAAGTGATAATTTAAAATTAATCCCTTTAACAACTAATAGAAATCCATTAATTTGGTTGAATAATTTACAAATAAAATATAATAATAAAGAAATATTTAATCCAATTTCTTTTGAAGTAAACGACGGAGATAGAATTGCAATAATAGGCAAAAACGGAATTGGAAAATCAAGTATATTAAAATTACTATTAAGAGAAGAATTGCAGTATAATGGTAATTTTAAAATTATTAATGATTTAAAAATATCTTATGTATCTCAAAGCACAGATAACTTAAAAGGAAAATTAAAGTTATTTGCTAAAGAAAACAATGTTGATGAAAGTATTTTTAAAGCAATGTTAATTAAAATGGGATTATCACAAAATGATTTTGATACTAATATTCAAGATATGAGTGAAGGTCAAAAGAAAAAAGTTTTAATAGCCAAAAGTATTTCAGAACAAGCAAATATTTATGTATGGGATGAACCTTTAAATTATATAGATATTATAACAAGAGAACAAATAGAAGATACAATTTTAAAGTACAATCCTACTATTATTTTTGTAGAACACGATGAAAGATTTATTGAAAAAATTGCAACTAAAATAATAAAATTAGAAAAATAAGTAAACAACAAATTACAAGTTATATGGGAGGATGAACATGAAGGGAAAAGAGTTAGAAGATTTATTAAATAAAAAAGTAAA
>CANROK010000084.1 GCA_947632205.1 uncultured Bacilli bacterium | reverse complement strand
ATTAAAAAATCTCTCAATTCAGCATAAACACTGAGTTTGGGAGATTTTACTTTCTAAAAACTGATAAATTCAAGATTATAAATTATCATTTTTCTAGTGTCAATCATTTAATTAAAGGTTAACACTTTTACTTCTTGATAACACTAAATCTTGATTTTCTAAAGTAAATATATAATTTTTAATTATATTTTTTATTTCATCTTCACTATATTTAAAATAATTACTTAAAGTATTAATACTAAAAATAGTATTATAAGTATTTCCTAAACTTAAAATAATTATCATTGCTTCTCTAATATCATATTTTTCTAATAAATCTTGATATTTATATTTAAGTAATTCTAAATAATTAGAATAATTATTATCTAATATTTTAATATCATTTATAAACATAATATTTGATGCATATATATTTAATAATTTTTTTATCTTACATAAAATATCTTTATAAAATAAAGAATTATATTTACTATCCCATAAAGAATTTTTAATTGGCTTATCAATATCATTACCATATCTTAATAAAATTATATTTTTTTCTTCATTAGTTAATAAATTAATTATATAATATATTAATTCTTTAGGATATTCCGGAAAATAATCAAATATTATTTTTAAATCTTTTGATCTATTTAAATTTGGTATTCTCTCAATATTTTGACCTTCTAATTTTTTCTTCATAAATGGTAATAGAGATCCATAAAATTTAGAATTATATTTCTTATCCCAATATGTATCTATTGGATTTTCTAAATCTTCGCCATATCTTAAAAATAAAGTATGTTTATCATTTTCATTTAATGATTTAATTACTTCTTCTACTTCCTTTTTTGAATATTCATTAAATATTTCAAAAATAGTTTTCATCTTATATGTATATTTCTTTTTCCCATTTAAATTTCTTCTTATTTTGTTTAATAAATGTTTATAAAATAAATCTTTATACTCTGCTTGCCAATACACATTAACAGGATTTTCTAAATCTTCGCCATAACGATAAAATAATATTTGCTTATCTTTATCATTTAGATTAGCAATTGCATTATTTACTTCTTCTTTAGAATAATTACTAAATAATTCATATATAGTTTTAATTTTATATCTATTTGATTTATAATTGCTTTTTAATAAATCTTTTATTTGAGGAATAATAATTTCTTTTATAAAAAATTCCTTTTCTTTAGTTTTCACAATATTTTTATTATTTAAATCATTTTGATATATCTCTAATAATGTTTGATAATCATATTCTTTTAAACGTTTTAATAATTTATTAATAATTTCTTTATTTTCTTTAGCAAAATATTGATAAAAGCTATTTAAATACTCTCTTTGATTACTTAAATCAGCAAATTTTTTTAATTCTTCACTATTTTTTAATCTTTTAATAGTTCTTTGTTCTTGTTGTTGAACTGCTTGTCTTGATATACCAAGTATAAGACCAATTTCTTCATAATTATATTCTTTATCATAAAAACCATATCTTCGTAAAATAATTTCTTTTTCTCTTTCATTAATTATTTTACTATTTAAAGCATGTTGTAATTTTTCAATTATATCTTTTTTTAAATAATCTTCTTCTACATTTTGGGTAGTATCAACTATAAGTTCTATTTTTTCTTTATTAGAATCTTGATAACTATCGTTTAAAGATACTTTCCAAATTTGATTAATATTTTCATAATTATTAATTTTATTAATATCTATATTTAACATTGTTGATAATTCTTGAACATTAAATTTTCTTTGATATTTATTTTCTACTTCTTTTTTTAATTTATTATAATGTCTTACTTCTATAACCATAGAAGTGCTTAATTTAAAATCATTATTTTTGTTTAACATTTGATAAATACTACGATTGATCCAATAAACTGCATAAGTAGAAAACTTAATTCCTTTTTTATAATCAAATCGTTCAAGAGCATTAATTAACCCAATATTGCCTTCATCAATAATATCCATTATTTCGATATTTCGATATTTAAATTTTTTAGCCACGTAAACAACTAATCTTAAATTATGTTCAATTAATTTCTTTCGGGCTTTTAAATCATTTTCTTCTCTATATTTTTTAAATAATTCTACTTCTTCTTCTTGAGATAATATTTGATACTTTTTTAAATCTTTTAAATAAATATTTAAAGATGAAGAATAATTTGCATCTATATTAATTTCATAAATATCAATGTTATCTTTTTCTATATAATTTTCTATTAATAAATTAATAAAAGGATCATCTAAATCTTCTTCTTTTGTTTTTAAATATAAATCTTTAACTAAATTATAAAATTTATTATTTATTGTTAATAATTCTTTTATTAAATTAAAAGTATTATCATATTTTAGTTCTTGTATTTTTTCTTTTAATAAAAATAAATCATCTTTATTATTAATATTTTCATTTATATAAATATCTAATGATTTTATTATTGATTGCTTATTATTCATAAAACCCCCTCTTTTAGCTATATATGCTAAATATGCTAACATAAAATCATAAAAAAGTAAATTATTTTAATTTAATTAATTTTTTTAAATTAGTATCATTTTTATGTATTTCATAAAATTCAGGATTTAACCAAATACTTTTAAAATTTTGCCATTTATTTTTTCCTAATTTAGGTATTTCTATTTCCTTATGAATAACATCAAATTTTTTGATATTTTTAGGCATTTTAATTTCTAATATATAACTTATTAACGTTAATATTTCCATAATAATGGATGGTGCAAGTAAACTTAAATACAAGATATTGCTATTTAAATTATTAATAAAACTTTTTAAATTTTGACTAATAAAATTAATATTATTAATATCACTTATAATAAATGTTAAAACAATACATATGGCTAAAATCCATACTTTAAATTTACCAATAATATTCGATTTTAAATTCAGATTACTTTTTAATTTAATTAAAAGTATTAAAACAATTAATAATTCAATTACAATAGGTATTATAGCATAAGGTGTAATTAAATATAAGACAATAAAATTAGCAATCGTAAATAGTTTATCAGCTGTACCATCAAAAAGGGCTCCAAAAAAGGTAGAAGCTTGCCATTTTCTTGCAAGTAGGCCATCTAAACTATCAGTAAAATAACAAATTAAAGCAAGTAATCCCACATAAAACCCTCCAAAATGTTGGTAAATTGGAATTAATAAAACGACGCCAATAACTCTTATTAAAGTTAGTAAATTAATAATTATTAATTTAGCTTTCATAATACACCTCAAACACTATCATTTTTTACCATTTAAATAATCTTTAATTGCCATATTTTTTTTACCTATTGGTTTTATAATATCAAAATAAATTATACCATTAATACAACCTATCCCTAAACTATTTTTAGAAAAGTATATTTTATTAACTTCACTTGATGGATATTGTTCATAATGGGCTTTAACTATTTTTACTTCTTCTTCAAAAATAATTGTTTTAGTTAAAGGATACGGACTAAATGCTCTTATATGATTATAAACATTTTCTACTTTATCATTAAAATTTAAATCTTCCATTTCTCTTTCAATTTTAGGAGCATATGTGGCTAAATCATTATTTTGTTTTATTCTTTTAATATTACCGCTAATAATATTTTCTAAATTTTTTTCTAATAAATTTGCTCCCAAATTACTTAAATTATCATGAACATTTTCTAAATTATCATCATCTTTTATTTCATATTCCATGCAATCTATGATATCGCCTGTATCCATTTCCTCATCCATATACATAAGGGTTACGCCTGTTTTTTTATCACCATTTAAAATAGCATATTGCATTGGTGATGATCCCCTATATTTAGGAAGTAATGAAGCATGAATATTAATGCATCCATATTTAGGATAATCAAGTATCTCTTTATTTACTATTTTACCATAAGCACAAGTTATAATTAAATCTGGTTTATATGCTAATATATTTTGATATTCTTCTTTTAATTTATCAGGTGTTAATACTGGAATATTATTTTTAGTTGCTAGCAATTTAATTGGTGATGGAGTTAATATTTTCTTTCTACCAACATAAGCATCTTTTTTAGTTACAACTAAAACAACATTTGTAAGTTCAATTAACTTTTCTAAAACTGGTATAGCAAAATCTGGTGTTCCCATAAATATAACTCTTGTGTTTTTCATATAAACCTCACATTCCTTTCCCTTCGTTCAAGGCACACATAGTCATGAAAACTTGAACAAAATTTATTTTATAT
>CANROK010000083.1 GCA_947632205.1 uncultured Bacilli bacterium | reverse complement strand
GTATTATAAATAAAATCAATAGCACCTTCTACTTTTCTATTTTGATCAGTATCTTCAATTCTAAGTAAAAATTCTCCCCCATTATGTTTAGCTACTAAATATTCAAAAATAGCAGTTCTTAAATTACCTATATGCATAAATCCCGTTGGGGATGGTGCAAATCTAGTTCTTGCGTTCATTAATAATCACTTCCTAGTACATATTATACTATAATTCTTTATTTTTTCCTATTGAATATTAAAAAAAATAACACAGCATAAACTGCATTATTTTAATTCAAACCCATCTTTAAAGGCATTGCCTACTCTTTCCGTAACTTTATAATAGCCGTGAGTATAAGGGTCAAATGCAATAGCAGATACTTTAGAAATATCAACATTATCACCTTGCATTACATTTTCATCGGCCGATACATTAACAACTCTACCAATAACACCACAATCACCATATTCTATAAATTCACATTCTAAGCACATAGGAAATTCATTAATAATTGGGGCATCCACATTTTCAGATTTACTATAAGAAAGTCCACTTTTAGCAAATTTATCTGGTGTATTATTACCTGAAACTACCCCAAAATAATCGGCTTCCTTAACGTGTTTACTATCAGCAATACTAACAGTAAATGCCTTTCTTTCTTTAATATTTTGAACAGTTTTATGTGTTTCAGTTAAATTTAACATAACTTGATCCCGCTCAAGCATTGTTCCCCAAGCTGCATTCATAACATTAACACTGTCATCTTCATTGTAAGTCGCAATCATTAATACAGGCATTGGAAATATTCCTTCAGTTACTTTAATATTTTTTCGCATTCTAATCATCCTTTCATTATAATTATAACATATCAAAATTATTTTATTTACTTGTTAGAATTACAAATAAACAAAATAATCATAATTGTTTTATATTATATGTAAATTATAAAACTCAGTTTTTATAAGTCTATCACGTTCTAAAGCATCCATTTTATTATCTTTTAATTTTAGATCAGCACTCGTTCTTATTTGGTCTTCTTCTACAGTAATGAGATCAACAGTTTGAACATTTTTAACATAATTTGTTAATTCAATTAAAAAATCCGGATTATTTTTTTCATTTTTTACCTTACTTTTTAACAATGATAGAACTTTTTTATTTGATGGATTATGATCAAAGTGAAAATACTTTCCACTATTTTTTCTATTTACAACACCTTTTGCATTATTAAAAAATAAACCACGATACTTATCATATATAATTTTCTTAGGTATTGTAATATCTTTTTCATTTTTTATTATATTCTTTTTATCTTCTTCTGATATTAAATTAAGAAGTAATTTATATGCTTTTTTGCTTATTCTATAATTTAAAAAATCATCACTCAATTGTGTCCAAGTTGAGCATAAAGTTGAATTCCCACCACCGCCAGCCATAAGTTTAACATTAAAATTTGCATCTTCATAATCTACTGAAAAAATCTGATAGAAGAGTAAAGCCGTATCCTTAATCCATTCATTGCTTATTTTTTTCATTAATTACACCTCAATACACTTATTTAATCTTGATCCAATATTTCACTATAATATTCTTTTAACTTATTTTTATCAGCAATTATTTTTACATGAATCGCTATTGTAGGTTTTAATTGTCTAACATCTTCTAAACTAAAAAGATATCTATCATTTTCTTGATTAACTTTTTCTATTGTTACAAATAAAAGATTATTTATTTTTTTCCCTGTAATATCTCCACCGGTTCCTCTCCCAATTCTGTTCTGCATATTTTCAATAGGAACTGAGGCCTTATTATTGTTAATATCTCCACCAATATTAATTATTGAATCATTCAAAAATATTGGCGTGAAAACTTTACCAGGATTTTTGCCTGCAGGCCTAATCTCAGATCCATCAGTTGAAATAATATCAAAGCTATCTGTTCCATCAACACAATCTATTGTAATTGCTAAGAGTTCATTATCTTTGTCTAAAGTTACAAGAGTATCAATGTCAAGATTTGTGAAATAACTTCTTAGAATCTCTTTTTTTGTTTCCTCATCAAAGTCATTATAATTAACATTAGTACATTCTGGACTATATCTTGAAAAGATATCTGTCTCTTCATTAAATTGATTTATTAAAGGAATGTATTCTGGGTTATCTCTAAGAAAATTATTATCCATTAACAATTTTCCGCTCTCATCGTATTGTTTTATATCTCTCTCGCCTGCACGAGCAAGTCTATCCTTAAACTCCAATTTAACAATGTGATTGTTTAAAAACAAGTCAGCATCATATGAAGTAGGATTCCCATATTGAATTAAAAAATTCTCATAATTGTTTGGATCATAATAAATATATCTACATAACAAAGTATTCTCTTCCGCTCTTAAATATGGTAAAACATTCGCTGGTAATTCCCTTATATAACTATGAAAAGAATCAACAAAGCAAGATAAATTATACATATTAGCAATTGTTTGTGCCAACACACATTCTATAATTGTTCCTGGTTGTAAAGCACTTTTTGAATTAAACTGTCGTTCAATTTCAGCATAAACACCTTTTACTTTTTTTATTTTCTTAGTTATTGTTGGATTTATTTTTAAAAATTCATCAAATGTTTCAACTTTTTTATAGTTATCCTTATAAAATTTTTCAACCTGTTTAACTTCTTCATCAGTTAGTACAGTTTTATTATCTTTTAAATACACATCTCCTAAGAATTCGATTAACGTTTCATTATTCATTATCATCAAACTCCTTATTACTAAATAGAGAACTACTATGTATTTTATCAAAAATATCAGTAGACTCATTAATTCCTAATGCATTAAAGAATATTTTATTTATTCTATTTCTATATTCAATCGGAAACTTAATGTTTTCCTGACTTTTACCCGCATTTATTTTATATACCAAGTACTTTTCTTCACACTTTTGCATCTCATTTGCTATGCTGTTAATTTCCTTTTTTTGTTGGTCAGTCAATTTATTATAAAAAATTGGAATACTATTAACAATAGTTAATGGACAGTTAATCCCACCATCGTATAATCTCCAATACCAATAAGCAAATGTAGAATTAAGCATACAATATACATAATTATATTTTTCTTTATCTTTAACGCATATTACTCTTTTACCATCACGTTTTAAATTTTTCTTTGAGCCCACAGTAAAATATCGACAAGTTGTAGGCAAATATATTTTTTCACCAATATTAGGATTAATAATATTTCCAAGTTTATCATCTGAATTTTTTTCCCAACAGTCTAATATTTTTAATAAATCTTTATGGCACTTATAATATGATTTTGTATGAGAATCTACAACTTGATATCTATCATTTATTAGCTTCAATAAAAAATCATTATTTAACATTTTACTTCGTTCTTCCGTCTTAAACCTTATTAACGGGCCAATTCTAAAGCCTTTAATATTTTCGACATTTTCAACAACTGTAATTGCAGCTCTAACCGAATTACCAGTATTAGTATTAAATATTCCATGCTTTCTTCCATTAAAAATATTACCTGGTACATTATCAAATGAAACTATAAATCCATTATAATTATTCATTATTTTTCTTAATGAATAAAATTTACCACTACCAATAAAGCTATATGGAGTTATAATTACTGAAGCCATGCTTTGAGTAATAATTTTTTCTATAAATGCTGAATATAATTCCTTAGATTCATTTATAACTTTTGTTATTTCCCAATTTTTACAATATTCCTTTATTTTAAAATATGGGGGATTTGATATTACTTTGCAATTTTTTGGCAACTTAATATCTTTATCTAAAAAATCACAATGTTTTGCTTTTATTTTGTTTAATAATTCTTTACCATATTTTATAGCAATTGAATATTTGCATATATTTAGTGCTATTTTGTCTAAATCATATAAATATAAATAGCCATTATTTATTAACCTTATTGCTTCGTCGATTCCAATGCATTCTAAATATGACAATATTAAATTACCACAGCCACAACCAACATCACATATTTTTTCGCCTTTTAAATCTATCATCCATTGAGACATTAATATTGATACATCTTTTGGAGTATAGTATTTTCCCATTTCTTTTTTATTTATCTTATTAACATATTCAAGTCCAATTTCATATAATTCTCCAAAATTATCTACTGTAAATATATCTGAATCAAATGTCTTATTTAATGTTTTAGACAGTATCGAATGCCATGTTTTATTTAAGCCTTTTTTATCGATATCATTAAAATAATTTTTCATTTCATATTTAGCCATATCAATACCATCCTTTCTACTTTCATTATATCATATTTTTGCTATTTTTTTATTTTTTGCATTATTTTAATAAAAAATCATTATTAATTTTAAAAAATTGTGGGGTAAATGGGGTAAAATGTTTTTTTAACAGTTTTTTAAAAATATACCTACTCGCAAGTCCTTTATTTATAAAGGTTTCAACAAAAATGGAGAGCATTTGCTCTCCTTCAGGGGGCATCAAAGTTTCGTACCTTTTTTATCTTTTTTATA
>CANROK010000082.1 GCA_947632205.1 uncultured Bacilli bacterium | reverse complement strand
AAGCTAAATTATCTGCGTTAGAAGCAGAAGAAAAGACAATAGCAGAAACAGAAGCTTTAATAGGTCAACAAAAAGAAGGTCAAGATATAGGAGAAAATTAGTATGAAAGAAAATACACAAGAAAAATCATTAGTACAAGTTAATGAAATGAGAAAACAAAAACTTTTGGAATATAGAAGAAAATTACAAGCAGAATAATTTGAATATTTTCGCTAGTTTAAATATAATAAATCTGTAGGAATAAAAATTGTAATAAAAATATAACGACATGGAGTTATGCAGGTTTCAAGAGATTTAAAAGGAAAAATAATATAGAAACAAAAAAACACGACAAAAATCATAAAAACGCTTGAAAAATCAAGCGTTTTTAGTGACTTTTTCACTTTAATTTGATATAATTAATTTGCACAAAAATTAATCAAAGGAAGTGAAAAAATCTATGAATAATATATCACAAATTTCCATTTTTGACTATAGGGAAATTGAAAATTTAGGAGATTTAGAAAGATTAAAAATATTTTTTGAAAATATTGATGATAATAAATTATGTGAAAAGCTTGAAAAAGAAAGAAAAAATGGAAGAAATGATTATCCTGTAAGAACTATGTTAAATTTAATTTATGCAATGAAAATATTTGGACATAGAAGTGTTGAATCTTTTAGAAGAGAATTAAGTAGAAATTCACAGTTAAGGATAGCTTGTGGTTTAAGTGAAGGAAAATATAAATATTGTGGAGATAGAAGGCATTTAGTACCACCTGCCAGAGTGTTTACAGGTTTTCTTAACAAACTTAAGGGTTGTAAAGAAGAAATAGAAGAAATATTTGAAGAATTAGTAAGGTTTATGTATGAAAATTTAGAAGGTTTTGGAGAAGACTGTGCAGTAGATGGAAAATATTTAGATACATATGCTAATCCATTTCAAAAAGATAGATGTAAAGACAATAGAGCAGAACATGATGCAACAAATTCATGTAAGACATATGAAATGAAAGATGGTAGTAAAAAGAAAGAATGGCATTATGGCTTTAGAGCACATATAATATGTGATGCCAAATATGGATTACCAATAAAAAGTAAAGTAACACCAGCAAATAATTCAGAGCAAACAGAATTAGATAATATGTTAAATGAGATGAGTGAAAATGAAGAAGAAAAATATAAAATAGATAAAATGAAAAATTTAATGGGAGATGCAGGTTATGATAATGGCAAACGAAATAAGAGATTAAAAGAAGAATATAATATAAATCCAGTAATTGATATTAAGCATATATGGGATAAAGAAGAAGCATATAAAGAAATAGAAAATCAACCGATAGCATATAACGAAGATGGAGAAGTATATTACATTGTAGATTTAAACAAATATGAAAAAATGAAATATTTAGGATATGATAAAGCAAATAATAGCTTAAGATATACAAGAGCAAATACAGGAAGAAAAATATATAGAATACCATTAGAAACAGATTATAGAATATTTACACCAATAGCAAGAGATAGTAAAAAATTTAAGACTAAATATAAAATGAGGACGGAAGTAGAAAGATTAAATGGAAGAATAGATAGAGATTACATGTTTAATGACCACTTCATAAGAGGACAAAAGAAAATGGAGTTAATGTTAAATCTAACATTTATTGTAATGCTAACAATAGCAAAAGGACATATAAAGAGCAAACAAAAGAATATAAGAAGCTTAGTTGCATAAAGTAGTTATTAAAATTATGTAAAGATATCATAGGGACATTGTGCCATTTTGCACTGGTAAAATATGGAAAATAAAAAATTGAAAAATATAATTTAAAGTAAAGCATGTTTTAAAATAAAACATGTAAATTTTTAACAACAAAAAGTAAAAAAATGGCACAAACGAAAAAGTATAACAAGGGAAAATTGTCAATGATTTTTGAAAATGTCCCAAAATTTTTTAAACATTAGCCCTAAAAATTTAGTTTTTTAGGGCTAAATTTTAGGAAACTTTTTCAAGTTCTTTTTCTAATTTTTCTTTCTGTTTCTTTGCAAATTTTTCAAAAGATTCTCTTTTCCAAGGATGTATCATTTTAGGTATGTAAATCTTTTTAGCTTCTGCAAGAGGAATAATATCAAAATTTTCAGAATATACTTGTACTTCCGGTATTTCTTCTAGTGAAAAGATACTATCTTCAATAGTTACGAATAAAGATTTATCAAATGCTTCAATTACCATACATTTAGTTCCTTTTCCAAAATATATTGGTGTCCCTACAGAGTTTACAGGTCTGTAATGTTTCTTCTTAAAACAAATTGAATGTCCTGTATCAACTATCCTACGAGATAAGACTGCTAATGTTAAATTAATTTTTTGTAAACTAGGTTGCTTTTCGAAGACAGATTTGGTATCATTAATACATAAAGCAAACCTTGAATTGTACTTGTCTAAGAAGCTTGGAAGAAAGCGATTTGCTTCTTCGATAGTTGTAATATTAGCTAATCTTAGTTCAGGTATTAACCTAAGCTGAAAAGATTCAAAAAGTCTTTCAATACGAGGTTTAAATTCAGGTATGCTACTACATTCAATGCTAGTGCCTAACTGAGAGCAGGCATAAGCAAATTGTGTAAAGGTATTATCTTCGTCAGAGGTAGTACCTTTTTTATTGTATTCAAATACAGTTCTTTTGTCAGTTTTAAACAAATAAGGTATACCATATTTTGTAAGTATTTGGTAATAGATGTTGTAATAGCCATTTAATGTTTCTTGGTTATCAAAGTAAGCAGCAAGAACATGACCAGTAGAATCATCAATAGCAGCATGTAAAGCAGTTTTTGTGTTACCAAACCAAATATGAATACAAGCATCAGTTTGAACTTCTTCACCAAAGTAAATACATCTAGGTTGTCTAGGATGAGAATCTTCAATAGCAACAATACTAGCTTGAAGTTTAGCTACTTCTTTTTTTGATTTAGCTTTTTGTTTTTGTGCGACCAATTTTTTCTTTAATTTTTTCTTTGTGATCTTGCGAGCTCTAGGAGATAAAATATATTTTTCTCGAAGAATTTGTCCAACTTCAGGAACAGATAAAAAGATATTTTCTCTTTGAGCTAAATATTCGGTAAATTGAGTGTAAGTACAATCAAAATATTTAGAAGTGTATAAAGTTTCAATTTCGTCTTTAAATTCATCGGTTAGAGCATGTTTAGGTTTTCTACCCCTGTTACCATGAACAAAGAATTCTTTACCATATTCTTTGTATCCAGCAATTAACCTATTAATCTGTCTAATACTTTTTAACTTTAATTTAATTCTAGCACGTTCTTTGTTGCCATTAGTTTCAACTAGTTTTTTAATAGTTTCATATTTTTCTTTTTCTTTCAATGAGAGTTCCACCTTTCTCATATTGTCCTCCTTGCATTTAAATGATAGTTTTAATTATATCATTTAAGAGAACAAATATTTTTTAGTTGGGACATTTTCTAATTTCTTTACTTAAGACATTATCACATTTCTTTCATACAAACGAAAAAGTATAACAAGGGAAAATTTGAAAATTATTTAAAAATATGCTATAATATAAGTACATTCGTGTAGCAATCCTAGCTATATGAAAAAATACATTAAACGGAGGATTTTAGAATGTCTAAAAATGCAGTTGTTGTTAAGCAGTGGAAGGCCGGTATGATTGTAAAAGGAGCAATGGATAATCGGCATCTAGAGAATGTAGAGGGGCAAATTTGCTCTCGAGTAGAAGGGCTTGAATGCATGGGCAATTTCGTAGATAGAAAGGGCCGCTTTAGTGGTTATTTTGTCAGATATGAAGGAAAACTTTACGAAAGCCACAGTTGGAATGGCTGCGGTACCGCAGTACCTCATGAGATGGAAGTTTGTATTGTATTCGAAGAATATGATGGAAATGAAAATGATATTGAGGCAATTTCCAATTATAAGTACATCCTTGATTACTACAAGCCCGATGAGGACAAGAAGTATAGTGAGGTATGGTACTATAAGGAAAGCGAGCTGGATCTGGCCAAAGCACGACAGAAAGAATTAGGAGAGCAATATGCTTTCCTCAAAGAAATTTAGTCATTCTAAAGCGAGCGGGGAGTTAATTTTCCCGCTCGTCTGCTTTTATTATAAAAAGTAAAAATAATTAATTAAATAACAAAATTTCATAATTTTTGTACATACCTCTTTACTTTTATATATAAATTATGGTAAAATAGTTACATTGAAAAAAGAGAACTTAAGGAGAGGGTAGTAAATGGAAATAGTAAAATATGTAGGATTAGGAATATATTTAATAGTTTGTGTAGCATTAATAATAGTAGCAACTATACAAACGAAGGATAGTGAAGGTGCATCTGGAACAATTACAGGTTCTTCAACTTCAAACTTTTATGAAAAAAATAAAGGAAGGACAAAAGAAGGAGCCTTAAAAAGATTAACAATAATATTAAGCGTATTATTTGCAATATTAGCTGTTGCATTAGGAATAATATATGTAATATAGTTTATAATAAGATGTAGTAAGAACC
>CANROK010000081.1 GCA_947632205.1 uncultured Bacilli bacterium | reverse complement strand
TTGAAAATTTGACAAAAAAATAACCATTTTATAATGGTTTGAATAATTTTTGTATTTCAAAACTGATAAATTCCCGTATTAATACTTTAAGTAATTATTTTAAATATAGTGAAGATGAAATAAAAAATATAATTAAAAATTATATATTTACTTTAGAAAATCAAGATTTAGTGTTATCAAGAAGTAAAAGTGTTAACCTTTAATTAAATGATTGACACTAGAAAAATGATAATTTATAATTTACTTAGTAAGGTAGGTTATATAATGAGAAAAAAGTACAAAGTCATAATATTAATCTTGCTAATATTAATTGAAATAATTGCCACAAGTATTTTATATAAAACAACTAAGAAAGATGATACTTTTTTAGAAAATATGACATTAAAAGAAATTGTTGATAATAAAAATTTTGCTATTTTTATTCAAAAAGAAAAAGGAAGTAATGAATATATTCCATATAAAGAATCAAAATGGCCGGTTGATTATGAATTTAATAGTACATTATCGAATTGTATAAATGGTAATGGTACAAAAGTAGAAAATATTTTATCGTTTAATACAAGTGAAAGAAGAGTTTATGTTAAAAATGCTAAAGAAGCTGTATATTGTAACATATATTTTGATATACCAAATCCTATACCACTTCCAACATGTCATTTTGAAATAATAAATAATGGAATAGCAGGCGTAAAATTAGTTACTGAGAATGCTGATAGCTGGGATTTATCAACAGAGTTAAGTAATAATCCTGATTATGGAACGGAAGAATATATTCCGCCTTTAGGTACAAATATTTATTATGGGTATGTAAAAAATAAAAGTGGAATAGGAACATGTAAATTAGATATGTATCAAGCAAACGAAAAAAAATGTACTGTTACTGATGAAGAAAGTTGGCGTTATCAAATGTGTACACATGTAACCGAAACTTGTGTTAATGGTAAATATAGTTCGAATTCTTATCGTGAGGTTTGTAGTGATTCTACTTGTAATGATTCATCTGGTTGGTATGTTCCTAAATGCGATGAAACCAATAAAAATTGGACGCAAAACCATTGCTACTCGTGGTATGAAACACAAACACTATATACATGTTCAAATGGACAAACTTATAGTACTGAAGCAGATTGTACTAATAAATCATGTGGTGTAGAGGAATGCAAAGAAGGATATGAAAAACTCGATATGCATTCTGCTGTTTATTGTTATAAGAATATAACATAAAGAGGTTAAAAATGAGAAAAAAACAAAAAATTATAATATTACTTTTGTTAATTATCGGAGAAATAATTGCCACAAGTTTTTTATACAAAACAACTAAAAAAGAAGATACTTTTTTAGAAAATATGACATTAAAAGAAAGTGTTGATAATAAAAATTTTGCTATTTTTATTCAAAAAGAAAAAGGCAGTAGTGAATATATTCCATACACAGAATCAACAAAATGGCCTACTGATTATGATTTTAATAGTACATTATCTAATTGTATAAGTGGTAATGGCACAAAAGTAGAAAATATTTTATCTTTTGATGCAAGTGAAAAAAGAGTTTATGTTAAAAATGCTAAAGAAGCTGTATATTGTAACATATATTTTGATATACCAAATCCTATACCACTACCAACATGTCATTTTGAAATAATAACTGCTGGTACTGCAGCTGGTGTAAAATTAGTTCCTGAGAATGCTGATAGTTGGTATTTATCACAATCACAAACTAGTATTCCAGAATATAAAACAACAGAAATTGTTTCTAACTTAACTACAGGAAAATATTATGGATATGTAAAAAATGCTACAGGTACTGGTACGTGTGTATTAGATGCCTATCAAGCAAATGAAAAAAAATGTACTGCTACTGCCGAAGAAGGTGAGCGTTATCAAATGTGTATATATGAAACTGAAACTTGTGATAATAATGCACATTATAGTTCGAATCGACGTTACGCTGTTGGTCCTGATCCTAGCTGTCATGAATCTGGTTGGTATGTTAATTGTTCTGAAAGCAATAAAAATTGGACTAAAGAACATTGTTATTGCTATTATGAATCACAAAAATATTATAAATGCTCAGATGGAAAAGATTATAGTAGTGAAACAGATTGTACTAGTAAATCATGTGGTGTAGAAGAATGTCAATCAGGATATGAAACATTTAAGTTGAATGAAAATTATGTATATTGTCATAAAACTATAGCATAAAGAGGTTAAAAATGAGAAAAAAACAAAAAATTATAATATTACTTTTGTTAATTATCGGAGAAATAATTGCCACAAGTTTTTTATACAAAACAACTAAAAAAGAAGATACTTTTTTAGAAAATATGACATTAAAAGAAAGTGTTGATAATAAAAATTTTGCTATTTTTATTCAAAAAGAAAAAGGCAGTAGTGAATATATTCCATACACAGAATCAACAAAATGGCCTACTGATTATGATTTCAATAGTACATTATCGAATTGTATAAATGGTAATGGTGTACAAGTAGAAAATATTTTATCTTTTGATGCAAGTGAAAAAAGAGTTTATGTTAAAAGCGCTAAAGAAGCTGTATATTGTAACATATATTTTGATATACCAAATCCTATACCACTCCCTACATGTAGTTTCAGAATATTAGGTGGTGCTTATGGCGTAGAATTAGTAACTGAAAATGCTGATAGTTGGGATTTATCCCAATCACCAAAAGATAATCCGGATTATGGAACAGGACACTATGTACCTAGTTTAACTACAAGTAAATATTATGGATATGTAAAAAATGCTACAGGTACAGGTACGTGTGTATTAGATGCCTATCAAGCAAGTGAGATAAAATGTACTGCTACCGTTGAAGAAGGTGAGCGTTATCAATGGTGTACACATGTAACTGAAATTTGTAAGGATGGTGTATTTTTGCCTGACGAAGTCACTCATGGAGTTTGTAATGATCCTACTTGTACTGAATCCGGTTGGACTCGTCCAGACTGTAATAAAAGTAATCCAAATTGGACGCAATCACATTGCTATTCGTGGTATGAAACACAAAAAAATTATAAGTGTTCAAATGGACAAACTTATAGTACTGAAGCAGATTGTACTAATAAATCATGTGGTGTAGAGGAATGCAAAGATGGATATGAAAAATATGTAATAAATGCAAATAATATCGAATACTGCTATAAAACCTTATAGGAAAATGCCAAAAGCATTTTCTTTTTAAATAAAAAAACTAAGTTGCCTTAGTCTTCAGAATCTTCATTATCAATGGTAATCCATTCAGTGGTTCCACAGACAGTACATATTTGCGGAACTAATACTTTTTTACCTTTAGGTAATTCAATTTTTTCTTCTAAAGTTACACAAAGCATTCCACTTTCTGGATCGATGTAAGTTTTTCCTTGAATTTGCGATTCATTACATTTACTACAACCAGGTTTTTTCATTTTTTTATCACCATTATTAATATGTCTAAAAATAATATAAATATTCTTAAAAATAAGGTATAATATTTTTAGGTGATATAAATGGAATATAAAGTTAATGCAAGAATAAGTAATAGACATGTACATTTAACAAAAGAAACTTATGAATTGTTGTTTGATGAAGAAATAACGAAAAGAAATGATTTAAATCAACTTGGTGAATTTGCCTCAAATCAAACTCTTACCATTAGAAATGGTGATAAAGTTATTAACAATGTTCGTGTTCTTGGTCCCTTTAGAACTTATAATCAAATTGAAATATCTAAAAAAGATGCACGTACTCTAGGATTAAATCCACCAGTAAGAAGAAGTGGTGATTTAAAAGATAGTTTAAATATTACTTTAGAAACAAATAAAAATAGTATAGAAATTAAAGGACTTATTATAGCTAATAGACATGTTCATATAAATACTTTAGATAAAGATAAATATGGTGTTGAAAATGGTCAAAAAGTAAAAATTAAAATTGATGGTGAGAAAAGTGGAGTAATAGATGCTGAAATAAAAATAAGTGATAATGGCTATTATGAATTACATTTAGATACAGATGATGCGAATGCTTTTTTACTTGAAGATAATGATGAAGTAACAATGATCATTTAAAATATTCGACAAAATAAGACAAAAGATACCTCTTTACAAGTGGTATCTTTTGCTGTTTAATAAAAACTTGAAGTGTTGAATAGGCGCCGCCGAATCATTTTCTCAGGGGGGTAATACCAAGTGAGAGGTGGTGAAGTAAGATGAAAGCAACAACCTTAAATAAGTTTTTGTTAGTAATTATTTTACTATTATTAATTATAATAATTTTAAAAGACGCCGTTAAAATATTAGAAATAATACTTTAATAGCGTCACCTAAAACTTAGGCGGCGTGAAATTCACGCTTCCTAAATTAATTGTACTAAATTTCTAACGAAAAGTCTATGAATAAAAAGAAAATACTTCACAAAAAAGCACAAAACGTGTAGAATAAGTAACTATTCGAACTCGGGAATTTATCAGTTTTGAAATACAAAAATTATTCAAACCATTATAAAATGGTTATTTTTTTGTCAAATTTTCA
>CANROK010000080.1 GCA_947632205.1 uncultured Bacilli bacterium | reverse complement strand
TTATTATTCATACATTACTCTAACTTTAATTTTAACCGAAGTTTGATAGTTGATTATTCATCAAATATCCATTCAGCTCTTTTGCAATAAGGGTTTTATTATGGCAAGTTTTTATCATTTTTGTGTTGTATATTTAATAACAAAACTTTATTTAATTAAAAAGAGAGCTATTCTTTATAAAGCTCTCGTTTTAACATGAATTAGTCTTAATAGTTACATTTATTCTTGCCAATAACTATCCTTATATTCCTTATAATAATGTAGCCATCTTTTTCTAAGCATTAAATATCTTAATATATTTTTATCACATTTGGCTTGCATTGGTTTAATAACTTTTTTCCATAATTTAAATACTTCTTTTTTATATTTTTCATTATTTACATATTTCTTAATTATTCCTTTAGGAACAAAAGATAATAATACTTTTTTATCTAATAATTGAAATTCATGTTCTTGATTATTTATTAAATCATCAACTAATACTTTAACTAAATTTTTACCAAGACCATTTAAATAATAACTGCTTCTTCCTTGACGAGCATTAATTTCTAATACTTTAAAAGTATTATCTTTTTGATCATATTTCATATCTATTTCTGCAAAACCACGATAATTTATTTGCTCTAAGAATTCTTTTAGGATATTTACTTCTGCTAAAATATTACCTTTTGTTAAATTAAGACCATTTATTAAAACTGCTGCATTGCCAACCATTGACTTCGTTCTTTCTTGTAAACCAATTTGAGCAAAACTCATAAATTCAGCTTTTCCTTTACTATTTACATAACAAACAGCATCAAATAAATAGTCATCTCCACCTGTAATAAACTCTTGAATAATGAGTTTATCTTTATAACCATTATGATAAACTAAATCAATTGTTTTATTTAATTCTTCATAATTATTTATCTTATATATTTTATTTTTACCAATAAATTCTAAATGATTATAACTAACAACATTAGCGGGCTTAACAATTACCGGATATGTTATATCTTTTAAATTAATTTTACTATTTTTATCATAATAAATTGTTTTTGGAAATTTTAAACTACTCTTTTCATAAGTTTTATAAAATAATTCTTTATTAGTTAAACTCTTTATAACATCTATATTAGGTAAATTAAATAAATAATTTTTAGAAAGTTCATTTTTATTTTTACTAATAAATTCACTATAAGTTTCGTTAGTACTAATAAGTAATATTTTTTCATCCTTATCTTTAGCAAAATCCCTAAGTAATTTTAAAAAGCCCTCTTCACTCCACATATCTTTATTATAAGAAACATTTAAAATATTAGTATATTTAGTAAATGATAATTCTTTAGTCCCTATAACATATGGTTTTATTTTATATGCTTCATAACAACATCTAGCCATATAATAAGCATTAGCATCGGTTCCTAAAATAAGTACTGGATTATTCATGTTTTCTCCTTAATATTTAATTTCACTTTTTTCATTATTTTCAATATGAACTCTTACAACTCGATTAGAAATAAAACTATATAAATGATAAGCATTAGTACCTAAGTTTTTGCATACTTCTTCTTGCGAAATTATATTACCAAAAATTTCTACTTCATCATTTATTTTAACAGTATTATCTATTTCAACCATAATCATATCCATACAATCATTTAAAATAGGATATTTCTTTTTATTGATGGCTACATTACCAAAATTACGATTAACACCATCAGCATAACCAATTGGTATGGTAGCTACTAACATATCATCTTTAGCAATATAATTGGCATCATAACCCACAATTTCTCCTTTTTTAACTTCTCTTATACTAATAACTTTAGAATATAAAGAGAAAGCTGGCTTAACATTTAAATCATTGTCTAAATAAGTTGGACTGATATGATTCTTTTTTAAATAATTTTCTCTTTTTTTACATCTCAAATAATCTTTTAAACTGGTTGAATATTTTATAATTGAATTATAGCCATACATTAAGATACCTAATCTTATACCAGTAGTATACTTACATTTATCATGGCGAATTAAAGTTAAACTTCTAGCAAAATGAATAATAGGAATTTTACTTAAATCAAGATCACTAATTAATTCATATGTTTTATTTAAAGCCCTATCATAATAAGAATCCATAAAACCAGAAGTAGCAAAATGGGTAAATAAGCCCTCTAAAAACATATTATCACTTTCATTAATTAACTTATAAGATTCATTAATATCATCTTTATTTTGAAAACCCAATCTATTCATACCTGAGTCAATTATCATATGAATTTTTAATTCTTTTTTATATTTTTTAGTAACTAATTCTTTAACATAATCTAAATTATCTACAGATATTGTAATATCATTTTTACAAGCAATATCAACATTTTCTATATCAATTGGCTCTAATATTAAAATGGGGATATCTAAATAATATTTTCTTATTTCTAATGCTTCATCTAATGATGAAACTGCTAAATAATTAATTCCCCCTTTTATTAAAGAAGGTATTATATGAATACCATGATTATAAGCATTATTTTTAACTACGCCAATATAATATTTATAATCATTATATTTCTTTTTTATATTTTTAACATTTTCTTCTAAAATATCATTATTAATAAGTGCATAAGTTTTTCTATACATTTTCTTCTCCTTCATAATTTTCTTTTATAAAAAATATTTCATACCATTTCAAAAATGAATAAATAGCCCATACTTTTTTATATTGAAATTTTTTATTTTTAGTACATTTATCAAGTAATTTAACTATTTTTTTCGTATCAAAAAAATCATTAGCATATTCACTAGTAAATACTTCTTTTACTTCTTCATAGAAAGGACTTTCACAAATCCAATTTCTAAGAGGTACAGGAAATCCCAATTTTCTCTTATTATACGCTTCCGTTGGTATAACTTTTTTAGAAGCTTCTCTCATCGCCAATTTAGTTCTATTTTTAGCAACTTTTTGATTCATTTCTAATGTTTTAGCAACATTAAATACTTCTTTATCCACAAAAGGTACTCTTACTTCTAAAGAGTTAGCCATACTCATACAATCACCTTTATGAAGAATATCTGCTACTAACCAATAATTAATATCTATTGCTTGCATTTTATTTAAATTATTTTCATCTTTATTTTTATTAAATACTTCTCTAGTAATTTCTTTATTTTTTATACTACCTTTACTTACTAATAATTTATCTCTTTCTCTTTCACTAAATATCTTACTTATACCAACATAATCATCTTCTAATTTATATCCTCTTCTTACTAAGAAATTTCTCCCTCTAAATTCAGGAGTTAATTCCAGTAATTTAGCAATACCATGTCTTATAAAATAAGGAATTTTATTATACCAAGATAAATCAATATTTTCTAAATAAGTATTATATCCTCCAAAAAATTCATCAGCACCTTCCCCAGACAAACATACTTTAACTTCTTTACTAGCCATTAAAGATAAAAAATACAAAGATATTGCTGATGGATCACTAAATGGTTCATCCATATGATACACAAGTTTTGGAACAACTTCTAAATATTCTTCTTTACTAATTATTTTACTTTTATTTTCAATACCTAATTTATTAGACAAATCTTCAGCATAACTTATTTCACTATATTCTAAATTATCATAACCTACAGTATAAGTTTTATTTGGTTTAGCCAGAGATACTATATATGATGAATCAACGCCACTTGATAAAAATGAACCAACTTCAACATCACTTATTTGATGATATTTAACTGAATCTTGCATTATTTGATCAATTTTATTAACAGCATCTTCTAAACTATTATTTTGAACAGCAAATTCAACTTCATAATATTTTTGAATATTTATCTCATTATCTTTATATATTAAATAAGAACCCGCTGGTAATTTATAAACACCTTTAAAGAAAGTTTCATCTAAAGGATTAAAACTAAATGATAAATATAAAGGAAGAGCATCTTTATTAAGTTCTTTTTCAAAATCTGGATGTTCTAAAAATGCTTTTATTTCCGAAGCAAACATAAATGTTTCTCTAAATTTACCGTAGTAAAAGGGCTTAATACCAAAAGGATCCCTAGCACAAAACAAAGTTTTCGTATTCTTATCCCAAATTGCAAAAGCAAACATACCTCTTAATTTAGATGGTAAATCACTTCCCCATTCTTCATATCCATGAACTAAAACTTCAGTATCAGTTGTTGTTGTAAATTTATGTTTATGTTTTTTTAATTCTTTAGTTAATTCTTTATAATTATATATTTCACCATTAAATATAACGATTATATCTTCTGTTTCATTATATATTGGTTGATGTCCTGTTCCCAAATCGATTATAGAAAGACGACGATGACCTAAGGCAACTGAATCATCTATATAATAACCAGCATCATCTGGACCACGATGTTTTATCCGATCAGCCATTTTATGAATAATATTTTCTTTTTCATTATCTTTATTTACAAATCCAACAATTCCACACATATTTGCCTACTTTCTTTGCCATGTTTCCATAATTTAATTTTAAATAATTAGTTAAATTAAGTCAATAATTTATTCAAAAAAG
>CANROK010000079.1 GCA_947632205.1 uncultured Bacilli bacterium | reverse complement strand
AATATGAAAACCATAGTAGATCAAGCTAAAAGTGATTTTAGTAATGTAGTGATAAATAGTAAAGCAGCCCAGTTTGCCAAAGATGCTGGATTTAAAATAGTAACATGCAGAGCATATCGACCAAGAACAAAAGGAAAAGTTGAAACACTAGCTAAAATAATGAATAGATTAAAAGCTTATGACTATGAATTTAAAGATAAAGAAGAATTAGAGTTAATAGTTAGCCAACTTAATTACGATTTAAATTATATAGAAAAATCTCAAGCAACAAATGAAATTCCAAGAGAATTATTTGAAAAAGAAAAAGAATATTTAATTCCAGTTAATTATGAATTATTAGAAAGTTACTGTAAACCAACAAAAACATATAAAGTAACTCAAGAATCAATGATTACATATAAAGGAATTAAATATTCAGTACCAATACAATATATCGGAAAAGATATAAATGTATTGGAAGATGATAACGTTATCCATTTATATTATAACGCAAGTTTAATAAATACGTATAATAAAAATACATCATATAAATATAATTATAAGAAAAATGATTATATAGATATATTAAAACATAGTGCATTTAATAATAAATGTGATACCGAAATAAATGAATATATAAATAAAAATTTATATTCATTAGATGGAATAAATATAGAAAAGGAATAATAAAAATGATAGATGAATTAAATCAAAAATTAGAAATATTAGAATTAGAAAAAATAAAAGAAATATTACCAGATTATATTCATAAAACAAGTAAAAATAATATAACACTTACAGAATCATTAAATTATCTTTTAAATGAAGAAATAAAGTTTAAAGATGAAAGAGCTTCAGAAGGAATAATTAAAGCTTCAAATTTTCCGTTTAGGAAAACAATAAAAGATTATGATTTTTCTTTTCAACCATCAGTAAGTGAAAATCAAATAAAAGAATTAGCCAATTTAAGTTTTATAAACAATCATGAGAATATAGTTTTTATAGGTAATCCAGGAGTAGGGAAAACACACTTAGCAGTTTCTTTAGGAATAGAAGCTGCCAAACATAGAAATAGCGTATATTTTATAACATGTCATAACTTAATGCAAAAATTAAATAAAGCTCAAAAAGAAAATAGACTGGATAAACAATTACAACATTTAGCACAATACAAGTTATTAATAATAGATGAAATAGGATATTTACCTGTAGATCATCAAGGATCAAATTTATTCTTTCAATTAATAGCTAAAAGATATATGACAAAATCAACAATAGTGACAACCAATATGCCTTTTTCAAGGTGGGGAGAAGTATTTAGTGATAATACACTTGCCAGTGCAGTTTTAGATAGATTACTTCATTATTCACATATAATAAGAATAACAGGTAATTCTTATCGAATTAAAGATAAAATAGCGGAAGGAGATTCCAGAACAAATGATTATGACGAATAACTAAAGTATTTAAACTTATGCCGAGAAAACTTCTTGACAATAGGCAGATTCAAATACGCAATAATTTTACTAAACAGTTTTATTACTGTTTGACCAGCGAAGCGTTTAAGGATTTGAATCTGGGTTCCTATTGTCAAGAAGGAAATTGGAATAATTTTAAATACAAATCTATAAGGTTTTTACTTTGACATTTTTTTAAGTTTTTATATTGACATTTACAACATTTACAGAAGTGTTAAAATTACTGTTTTTTCTTGACTAAAATTAATTTTTTAGTATAATATTAAATGCATTTTAAGGGTGAGGGAATGTTAGAAGATTTATATAAAGATTTAGAAGGAATAGAACAAGATTTATCTAAATGTTTTAATGATATTTTAACTAAGGAAGAACTTAGTTATTATAAAGGTGTATTATGGGCTTTTAAAGTTAATTTATTACAACTAAAACAATATGAAATTGGGTTAAATATTAATAATATTGATTTAGAATTAAATAATAATAAGAAAAAACTAACTATTTTAAAGACTCTTATGTATATAACATCTATTTTATTTTTATTTACTTATTGGCCAGTAGGTATTCTTATACTTGCTTATAGTATTAGTAATAGTAGAAATATAAAGAATAATTTAGCATATATGCAAAATATATTTAATAATTCTAGAGATTTATTTGATAAATGTGATCGTATTGCTTCTAATTGTCAAACTTTTATTGGCAAAAAAATGGAAATTAGTGCTGAAAGATTTAATGAGCAAATAAATAATAAAGAAGTTATTGATTTAGAACCATATTATTATGCGCAAAATTTAATTGATTTATATATTAATTTTGGTGAACTTATGGAAACAACTCCAGAAATTGAAGAAATAGTTATAAAAATGCTTCAAAGTGATCTAGAAACAAAAGAGAATGATTTTATGGCTTTACTTAATATGGCTAAAGAGAAATTATCAGAAGAACAAATATTAGAAAAAAAGGCTAAAAGTGATAATTTATATCAAAAATATGACGAAAGTTGTCGAAAATTACAAAAATTTTACAATAAAAAAAGGAAATCGGGGAGTAAGCGCTAATATATATAAATAGAGGGGAAAATGGAAAGAGTTAGCGAAGATAAAATTAATGAGATAAGAAATTCAGCTGATATAGTAAGTATTATATCAGATTATATTCCACTTAAAGCTCAAGGAAAAAATTATTTTGGTATTTGTCCTTTTCATGATGATCATACTCCTAGTATGTCAGTATCTAAAGATAGACAATTATTTAAATGTTTTGTTTGTGGTAAAGGTGGAAATGTTTTTACATTTGTCAAAGATTATGAAAATATTTCATTTTTAGAAGCTGTTAAAAAAGTAGCTGATAAAGTTGGAATACCTCTAGATTTTACTCCAATAAAAAAAGTAAATAGTAAATTTAAAGAAGATTATGAAATAATGGAATTTACGACGAAAATATTTCAAAACAATTTAAATAGTAAGGAAGGAGTTAAAGCTAAAGAATATTTACTTAAAAGAAATATTACTGATGATATCATTAAAGAATTTCAAATAGGGTTTGCCCTAGATAATAGAACTTATCTCTATAATGTTTTAAAAAAGAAAAATTATGATATTAATAAATTAGATGATTTAGGATTAATTTCGAAAGATGGCATCGATGCTCATGATAAATTTGTTAATAGAATAATGATACCTCTTACTAATTTAGAAGGAAGTACAGTAGGATTTACCGGTAGAATATTTAATGGCGAAGATTTGGCTAAGTATATTAATACAAAAGAAACTGCTATCTATAAAAAAGGTGATTTATTATTTAATTACTATAATGCCAAAAAATATATTAGAGAAAGTAAGAGTGCTATTTTAGTAGAAGGTAATATGGATGCAATTAGAATGTATTCAAGTGGATGCAAAAATACTTTAGCACTAATGGGTACAGCTATTACGAGTATGCAAGTAGAAATATTAAAGAAATTAAGAGTCCCAATTATTTTAATGCTTGATAATGATGCTGCGGGTGAACTTGCTACTATTAATGTGGGAGATCTTCTTACTCATGCAAGTGTCGATGTTAAAGTCGTAAGATTAAAAGGAGCTAAAGACCCTGATGAATACATTGTTAAATTTGGGGAAAAGGCTTTCCAAGATGTTATTAAAAATCCTTTAAGTTATTTTGATTATAAATTAGAGTATTTAAAACAAAATAAAGATTTATCTAATACTAATGAATTAGTATCATATGTCAAAGATGTCTTAAAGATGATAGATAATGCTGATAATTTAACGAAAGAAATAACTTTAAAGAAAATAAGTGAAGAATATAATATTGACTATGAATTATTAAAAGGGGAAATTACTTTTAAAAAAGAAGAAGAAAAACCAATTATTATTAATAAACCAGTAAAAAAAGATAAATATCAGATATGTGTTAATTATATATTATATTATTTAATGAGTGATGCTAAATATTTAAAAATATTTAATAGTAAATTAGGATTTTTAAAAAATCCCGAAGAAAGAAATTTAATTACGGAAATAGAATATTATATTAAAAATCATAATAATAAAATTAATTTAGCAGATTTTCTAAGTTATGCGGAAAATGACGATAAAATTAGAGATTTAGTTAATAATATATGTGGAGTAGTAGATGTATCTGATTTAGATGATAATATGTTTTTAGATTATATAAAAGCAATAGATAATTTAATGCATCAAGATAATATGAAAAAAATAAAAGAAAAAATAAATGCAGAAACAGATATAAATGAACAATTAAAAGATATCAATAGACAAATTGCAATGCAAAAGAAGATGTTTGAAAAAAAGAAGGAAGTGTAATTATGGTAGAAATTAAAACATTTGAAGAAAGAAAAGAAGAATTAATTAAAAAAGGAGAAGAAAAAGGTTTTATTACTTTTGAAGAATTAGCAGAATCTCTAAAAGGTTTAGAAGTAGATAGTGATACTTTAGATGAACTTTATAATGCTTTTGTCGATGCAGGTATTTCTGTTGTTACAGAAGAAGATGCCGAAGATGCTGAAGAATCTGGTGAAAATCCAGCTGATTTAGAAACTGAACCAATAATATTAGATGATGCAGAGATAACTAAAGATGTTAATATTAATGACCCAGTAAGAATGTATTTAAAAGAAATTGGGCGTATTAGTTTACTTTCTTCAGAAGAAGAAATGAATATTAGTGTTAGAATTGCGGATGGTGATGAAGATG
>CANROK010000078.1 GCA_947632205.1 uncultured Bacilli bacterium | reverse complement strand
TTCAGCGAAAAGATATTATAGATTATTCATATGTCTTTTTCAATATTGAAGTGTTGCACTTCATTTTTAAATTAACAGAAAAAATAATTGTTGACTTATTGCCATTATTTGCATATAATTTTAGATGTAAATTGAAATGTGAACAAGACACGTGGATTAAATAGCGTTAATAGAGAGTTAGTGGTTGGTGGAAACTAATAATTAAGTTTAATTCATATCACTTGGGGAATGGTTATTGAAAAGATAACTCGGGTAATGTCGTTAAACATATAAAGATGGATAATAAGTTCATGAATTAAGGTGGTACCGCGGTATATTCGCCCTTATATTTATGAACTTTTTTTATAGGAGGAAAACATGAAAAAATTTGAAAGTTTGGATAACAGAAAAGTATCATTGGTAGAAAAAGACATTCTTGATAGATGGATGAAAGATAAAATACTAGATAAGTGTATTCAAAATAGAGAAAATGATCCTTATTGGGTATTTTATGATGGACCTGCTACGGCAAATGGTATGCCAGGACTACATCACATGGTAGCTAAATTCTTAAAAGATAGTTTTTGCAAATATAAAACAATGCGGGGCTTTAAAGTTTTAAGAAAAGTTGGTTGGGATACTCATGGCCTTCCTGTTGAAGTTCAAGTAGAAAAAAAGCTTGGCTTTGCAAGCAAAAATGATATTGAGAAATATGGTATTAAAGAATTTAATGAAGAATGTCGTAAAGCCGTTTGGGAAAATGAAAAGGCCTTCTGTGATTTAACAAATAAAATGGGACAATTTATTGATCTTGAAAATCGTTATATAACATATGATAATAATTATATTGAAACTGAATGGTGGATATTAAAAAAATTCTTTGATGAAGGTTTATTTTATGAAGGAAGTAAAATATTGCCTTATTGTCCAAGATGTGGAACCGGACTTGCTTCTCATGAAGTAGCTCAAGGTTATAAAGAAGTATCAGTTGAAACTGTCATTGTACCAATGAAGAAAAAAGATAGTGATGAATATTTCTTAGTATGGACAACAACACCATGGACTCTTTTATCAAATGTTGCTATTTGTGTTAATCCTAAAGAAGAATACATTTTAGCAAAAAGTATGGATTATAAATTTATTGTGGCTAAAAAACTTGCTAATAAAGTTTTAGGCGATGATTATGAAATACTTGAAACATATAAAGGTAAAGATTTAGAGTATACAGAATATGAACAATTAATACCAGTTTTAAGTGTTAATAAAAAGGCCTTCTTTGTTACATGTGATGAATATGTTACAATGGAAGATGGTACTGGTTTAGTTCATATTGCTCCTGCCTTTGGTGCTGATGATGCCAATGTAGGTAAAAACTATAATTTACCATATTTAAATCCCGTTGGTGATGATGGCTGCTTTACGGAAGGTCCTTGGAAAGGTATGCTTGTTTTCGATGCTGATGTAGAGGTTATCAAATATTTAAAAGAAAATGATAAATTATTTAAAAAGCAAAAAATAGTTCATAATTATCCTCATTGTTGGCGTTGTAAGAGTCCACTTTTATATTATTCTAAGCCATCATTCTATTTAGAAGTAACTAAATTAAAAGATAAAATAATTGAAAATAATAAAAAAGTTAATTGGTATCCATCATTTGTTGGGGAAAAAAGATTTGGTAATTGGCTTGAAAATTTAAACGATTGGGCTATATCAAGAAGTCGTTACTGGGGAACACCACTTCCTTTATGGAGATGTGAGTGTGGTCATGATATGATGGTGGGTTCTAGAAAAGAATTAGTTGAACTTGCGATAGAGGATATTGATGAAACAATTGATTTACATCGTCCTTATGTTGATGATGTTCATATTAAATGTCCAAAATGTGGTAAAACAATGACAAGATGTAAAGATGTTATCGATTGTTGGTTTGATTCAGGTGCTATGCCATTTGCTCAATATCATTATCCATTTGAAAATGAAGAATTATTTAATTCCCAATTTCCAGCTGATTTTATATGTGAAGGTATTGATCAAACGAGAGGATGGTTCTATTCATTACTCGTAATTTCTACTTTTGTTAAAGGGGTATCACCATATAAAAATGTTTTAGTTAATGAATTATTACTAGATAAAAATGGTCAAAAAATGCATAAATCTAAAGGAAATGCGATTGAACCATTTACCATTATGGAAAAATATGGTGCTGATACAGTAAGATGGTATTTACCTTACGTTTCACCTGTATGGACACCACTTAAATTTGATGAAGATGGTTTAAAAGAAGTTTATTCTAAATTCTTTAATCCTTTAAAAAATACATATAATTTCTTTAGTATGTATGCAACAACCGACAATATCGATATTAATGAATGTAATGTTGCTATTAAAGATAGAGAAGAAATAGATAAATGGTTATTGTCAAAATATAATTCCCTATTAAAGGTTGTTACAGAAGGTTATGAAGAATATGATTTAAATAAAGTAGTTAGAAATATTACTACATTTGTTTCAGATGATTTATCTAATTGGTATATAAGAAGATGTCGTAATCGTTTCTGGGGTAGTGAATTAGATAATTCTAAGAAAGCAGTTTATATGACAACTTATGAAGTATTAGTGGGTTTATCAAAAATTATTGCGCCAATTGTCCCATATATAAGTGAAGAAATTTATACTAAACTTACAGGTAATTATTCAGTTCATACGGAAGATTATCCAGAAATAGATGAATCATTAATTGATTTGGCTTTAGAAGAAAAAATGGATTATGTTCGTAATTTAATATCACTAGGAAGAAATGTCAGAGAAGATGCTAAAATAAAAGTTAGAACGCCACTTTCAGAAGCGATTATTGAAAGTAAAATATATAATAAAATTAGTGATTTAGTTCATTTACTTGAAGAAGAATTAAATGTTAAAAAAATTATTAGTGATGATGATTTAAATAAATATATGAATATTACTTTAAAGCCAAATTATAAAGAAGTGGGTAAATTATTCGGAGCTAAAATTAAAGAATATGAAGCTTTCTTACAAAACCAAGATTTAAATACTTTAAATAAAGAAGAAGTTAAATTTAATGATATAGTTATAAATAAAGATATGTATGAAATAAAAATAACTAGTAAAGAGGGCTTCAATGTTGGGGTTTTAGATAATTTATTTATTGTTCTTAATACTAATTTAACTGATGATTTAATTAATGAAGGTCATGCTAGAGAATTTGTGTCTAAAGTTCAAAATTTAAGAAAAACTAATGGTTATGATGTTAGTGATCGAATTAATATTTATTATGATGGTGATTTTTCTAAAGTTATAAATGATTATAATGAATATATTAAAAATGAAACATTAGCCATAGATATTAAACAAGATAATTTAGATGAAGATATAACTAATATAAATGGTATAGATGTTAAAATTAAATTAGAAAAAGTAAATAAATAATAATTAAAATGTAGATATAAAGAATATCTGCATTTTTTCTTGAATTTATTCAAAAATAATGGTAATATATTAGCACAAAAGAGGGTTTAAAATATGTTAGAAGATAAATTTGAAGAGTTTTTGAAAGAAAAAGCTGCACAAATCAATTTATTTATTGATAAATCTTTTAAAGATGATGATGATATTAATACTTCCCTAAATAATTTAAAAAATTTAGGCTTATTTTTTCAACAAAATGAAATAGATATTGAAATGATTAATGTAGAAGATTTAATATCTCATAATCAAAAGTTATTTAAATGTTTAAATAATATTATATTAAATATAAATAATGATATTATTCAAAAATTAAATAATAATACTTATACAGCTTTAATTATCAGTTTTTGTAAGTTACATAATATATCAAATAGTCATGTTGATGTTTTAATTAATTCGACTATTAATCCTTATGATTATGAATCGCAAAAAGAATTAATTAAAAAAGTTAAAATGGGAGATAAGAAAGCTAAAGAATTACTTATTATTGCTAATGATGGCTTAGTTAGAAAATTTGTCTTTAAAAATAAATACAAGATAAAAAATACAAGTTTGGATGAAGAAGATTTATTACAAGTTGGTAGAATGGGAATAATTGAAGCAGCTGAAAATTTTGATTTTAATCAAAATGTTAGTTTTTCTACGTATGCTATTTATCATCTATTAAAATACATTAATGAAGAAATATATAAACAAGTAAGAACAATTAGATTACCAGTATATGTTTATAAATTAATTAATGAATATAAATTTATTGAAAATTTATATATGACTAACTATGGATATATGCCTAGTGAAGAAGAAATTGCTAAAGAAATGAAAATATCTATTGAAAAAGTAAAAGAAATAGCTAAACTTAAAGTTGCTGCATTAAGCATCGATAAAAAAGTTAGAGGAGAATTAGATAGCGATGATGATGTAAAAATAATAGATTTTATTTCTGATGAAAAACAAGATTTTGAAGAAGATGCGATTTATAATGCTTATTTATATGAAATTAAATTAAAGATAGAAAAAGCAGATACTATTTCGGAAAGAAATAAAGAAATTATAAAATTACGTTATGGATTTGATGATCATATAATTAGAACTTATGATGATATAGCCGATATGTATCATATAAAAAAAGAAAGAGTAAGACAAATAATTGATATTAATTTAGAAAAAATTGGTTATGACAATCGTTTAAATCGAATAGAAAGACCTGTTAGGGAGTGTGTACCTAGAAGAAAGAAAAATATTTGCTAATAATATAATAAATGTTATAATTAATTAAGGTGATAGTCTGAAAAGAAAAACAAAATTTATTTTATGAAAAAAGGTAAAAATGGGCAGACTTCCCCTTACCCCAA
>CANROK010000077.1 GCA_947632205.1 uncultured Bacilli bacterium | reverse complement strand
AAGCAATGCCATTTGTTGTTGAGATAACCAAACAGTTTCATTTTCCAATTTTACATCAATTTTAGTTTCTCCATCATCAGATTGATAAATTATTATATTATTAGAATCATCTTTATTATTCATTTGTATCTCATCTCCTTCCATAATATTTTTAATCTTAAGCAAACATATATTTTGAGATTTGTTATACTACTTGTTTTTTTCTTATAAAATATTATACTTCTATAAACTTATGTTCGTCAAGAACTTTTTTGGATAAGTTCAAAATATAAAAAGTAATACTATTAGTTTTGAGATAATCAAAGGTTTTCATATTCTAATTTTAGATATTTTAAAATATAATTTAAATTCATGTGATAACCAACTGACAATATGAAACTTATTAAGTTTTAATTCTGTGATATTCCATGGAATTATAATTTTCAATATTAATTTCTTATCATAAACTATAATAATCAAAAAGAATTTTTATTAAACATCCAATTTCTTATTAACCAAGATGGTTCTTGAGGACTTGGATATTTTGTTAAATCAGTTAGTGAAATATAACTAACACTACCATTTTTATTTAAAGAATAAATTCATATATTTTATAAATTTTTACAAAAAAATGCCTGAGGGGCAACGTACTTAACATACGCTTAGCTTTTAGCTACCTACCTCAGGTCTTGTGAGAATATATTAACATAATATTAGATTAATATCAAACATTCTCTTTATTATTATATGCACACCTTTTTAGCTTTTAAATTCAACAAAATTGCTTTTTTAATGGTTATATGGTAATATAAGTGACAATTAAAAAAGGGGTTTTGAAAAATGTTTAATAATATTAAAAAAAATTTATATTTTAGAAAATCAAACTTATTATTTAAGCAAGGATTAATGGAGAAAAAAATAGTTCCTTTTGATGATGAATTTTATGAAAAGATGAGTCATACATATTTTAATGGAATACCTATATCTATGCATATTAAATATTTAAAACCATTACCATGTATGGATGGGAAATGTTATGATAGAAGTCTTTTTATGTTTTTTTGTTTTCCAGAATCCGTATTATGTAGAGGAGATATTAAAAATTTAGAACTTAGTTATGGGAAAGAAAAAGCTGGACATGGTTGGATAGAAATGGGAGATTATGTATATGATCCTACTCTTTTAATGAGGTTTGAAAAGGAATTATATTATAAAATTTATATACCTTTTAATGTTAGCAAAACTACAACAGAAGAATATTGTTCATCTTTAGAGTGCAAAGCTTTATATGATGATATAACAAAGACAACAATTCAAGATTTACAAACTCCTGGTGTTAAGAGAATAAATTTAATTGCTTCAATCCCCACTGTTCAAGAGATGGCAGAAATGTCTAATAATCCAGATTTTGTAAAAGAACTTAATGAACATTTAGCATCAATAAATTATGATATTCAACAAATTTTAGATGATTTTGATTTAGCAGTAGATGGTCAGATATTAGACGATTTTGATTTAGCAGTAGATTGGCAAATAAAATTTTAAAAATAATATAAACGATGAATTAAATACAAGTATAAATGGGCATATTTTATGCTCTTTTTTAAGTGTTAATTTTAACTTTATTATCACCAACGATTTTAAAATTAATTTAACCTAAAAAACATAGTAAAAAACATAGTATTAAGGCAATTTTAAAAATAAAATATACAGCATTTTAAAATTATAATATCCAAAAAACAAGGATATAATGCCTCTATAAAATACATACTAAAAAATCAAGGACTAAATGAACACACTTTGTTCGTCCTTGATTTTTATTATTTAAATTACTATATTTCTTTATCAGTAACTATATCAATTAATTCATTTATAAATTCTAAACAATCTTCTGCATATTCCACTATATTTGAATCCGGTTGTCCCATTCCAGGACATAATCGGTTATATACTTTATAAGTATATCCATTATTTTTTTGTAAATATTTTATTATTGCATCCATTTTATATAATAATTCATCTTTATTTATCATTTTATTATCCTAATGCTAAATCGTTATATGCTTTTAAAACAATATCATTATCAATTATATTTTTTTGTTCCGCTGTAGCTAATATTAAGCACTTGGTAATAATATTGTTGGCAACTCTTAAGGAGTTGCTACAACTATTATAAATAGCTTCAATAGATTGAGGTGTAAAAATATCTTGCTTGCCATGAGCAATAACAAGTCTAGTTTTAATGTAGTCTTCTAATTCTTCTTTAGAAATACCAATATAGTTATAACTGATAGTTATTCTTTGCTTCAAAGCTTCATGAATATTTCGATTTAAAATAGTATTTAAAATTGGTTGACCCACTAAAATTAAAGAAAAATAGTTTTTACTATCCATATCAAAATTAGTAAGTATTTTTAAATCATTAATAATATCTGTTCTTAAATATTGAGCTTCATCAATACATATTATCACTTGAATTTTTTTGTTTTTAGCAAAATCCATAATAGTATCTTGAATTTGCCTAAACAAATCTATTTTCTTGTTTTCTGGAATAATACCAAGAGCTAATGCTAATTGTTTATAAAATTCATGAACTGTTAAACTGGACATGGATAGATAAATACATTTATAAAGATTGGGATTTAAATTATTCATAAATTCTCTAATACTAAATGTTTTCCCTAAACCAGGATTACCTGTAAAAAGAGCAATTCCTGGATGCTCTTTTAAATAATCTAATCTATTTTCAACGATTTGTAAATCTGCTGTTTTAAATGAATACTTAGTTTCTATTTCTTTATCAAACGGATTAAATTCCATTCCAAAGTAACTTAAAAACATAATAATCAACTCCTTTTAATATAAATTACTTTTTCTTTTTATTTTTGAATTATCTACTTTATTAACTAAATGAATAGCTTCCCCCAATTTGTTATTTTCATAAATCCAAGCTGTTTCATAATTATGTGGATTATACTTTACTATAATTTTCTTACCAATGTATTTCATTGGCACTTCAAATTCATGAGATTTGATATACGCTATTGCATCAGATCTTATTTTAGGATAAGCAGTATGTAAAAATGCAATATCAATGAAGTTATTATCTAGTTTTTTAATTAATTGGGAATCTCTAAACCATCTATTATTTGGTGTAATATTTTCATCTTGATCATTTTTTAATGAATTATGAACTGTATTATTATAATCTGTAATAAATTGATTTAATAAATTATTAAGTTCATCGATACTTGCTATTTCATTCCAATTAAGTCCTCTCATCCATGTTTCTTTCATTGTATGAAAGAAACGTTCTATTTTGCCTTTTGAAGCCCCTGAATAAGGACGAGCATGTATTAAAACCAGACCTAATGATGCACAAATAATATTAAATTGATCATTTTTATATGTTTTTCCATTATCTACGAATAATTTCTTTGGTACACCATATTTTTTTACTGAACTTTTAAAAATATCTTGCAAATTAAGAGAATTATCATTAAAATAAAACCTAGCTCCGACAATTAGCCTTGATGCATCATCTATTATGGCTATTAAGTATGTTAGAGTTTTTTTACCTTTAATGGTTAAATATGGTCCATTCGAGGTGTCAGCCTGCCAACAATCGTTGGCATGTTCCATAACAAATGCTCGTCTGTCGATATTTTCTGTTTCATTAAAGATGAGTTTATTATCTCTAATAAACTTTAATACAGTTCCTAGGCAAATATCATTAGAATTGATATATCCTTCGTCAGATAGTTTATCATATATAAGAGTACCTGAAATATGAGGATACTCTTTTTTTAATTCTTTAATTCTATTAATTGTCTCTTCTTTCATTTTTCTACTTGAATGACAATCACTTCTTGTTTTATTAATTAATCCTTCATATCCTTCAGCTTTGTAGGAAGAATACCATTTTTTTATAGTTGCCCAAGAATATTTTTCTTCCCGTCCATTTACTATGTATTTTTTTGATGCTACTTTTTTAAAATATTCAATTTGACTATTTTCTTCAAAAGTATTAGTAATAACTGGTGCTATTAAGCCATAACGAAATAAAGCAATTTCATTTTTTATTGCATCAATTTCTTTTTGTTCCATGTTTTTCACCTCCCTTGAGAACTGGCTATAGGATATAACAAATTCAAAAGGGATTAAATGCTAAAGTTATTCAAAATGCTTTAAAGCATTATAGCTAAATCCACGCAGGTTAATTTAAATAAAAAATATGGGTGATTATAATTTTGATAAAAACCAAACTGGAGTTTATCTAATCTTTCTTTCATCTCTTGTAAAACATCTATTATTTGATTTTTTGTTTGTAAGATAATGGAACTTACTAATAAATATTTATTAAATTCTTTTAACCATTTATAGTATAATTGATGAGTTATATTTGCTTGTTCAATTACCATTTTAATAAGCATTTTATCTATATAACGTTTTATTAAACAATTTATAATTATGTCTCTTGAGAAAATATGATAGGGAAATATAAAATCAGGAATAATCGCATGATAATGCTGTATGCTACGATTATAATCTTTACAATATAAACATTCCAATACTATTAATTCTATCTTAGCAACTATTTCATAATCATCATAATGAAACACTATATTTCTTTGATAAGTCTTATGATAATGAAAAGTATTACCCTTTTTACATAAAGGACACTTAAAACTATCATAATTATTTATAGTTAGCAATAATTCATATATTTTTAAGTAAAGTAAAATATCAGATTTTTGCTCCTTTTCTTTTAACTTATTAATACTTATAACTTCCAAAAACTCGGAAAAATATCTTATATTTTCGATATTGTCTTCGACTTTTTTTATATCATTTTGATAAATTTGATACATTTGTTTGAAATTTTGATTGATATTTTGATAATTTAATGCTATCATATAACCGTCCTTTGGTTATTTGATGTGTGTGTGTGATTAGTGAGTTCAAATAACCTTTTGGTAAAGGAATTAACATTTCGGGTTAATTCCTTTTTTCGTTCAACAAAAAACTAGAGTAAATTCTCTAGTTAAAATAATTTTAAAAATTTTGTAATATTTATTTTATCCTATTTTTGATTATTTGGATACTTTAATTTTTAAAAAATCTTAAAATTTA
>CANROK010000076.1 GCA_947632205.1 uncultured Bacilli bacterium | reverse complement strand
ATATTGTTATTTATACTTTGATTTACCAAAACAATAATAAAAGAATAATAACTCGTCAACGAAGACGTTAAAATAGAAAAAACTTAACCTACGAGAGATACTTATGTATCTCTCATTTTTTTATATAATAGGAAAGTCATACAACAAAAATATCGAATAAAATAAGCAAACAAATGGCGAAGAAGAAAGAACAAGCAAGTAAAAAGGCAAGATATATTATCTTACCGAAAATTTTTCTTCTTTCCTTTCGATGAAATGATTGATATCTTATTTAAGGATGTTCATGATACACCATTTATTCTATTTTAAATGAATCTTATAAATTTTCTGAAAAAGCAAAAAAGCTTATAAAAAAATGTTGAGTTGCAAACAAATGTATGCTATAATTTAAATGTAAAGGGGGTATGAATTATGGTAATTAATCGAGCTTATAAATTTAGAATAGAAATAGAAAGAGATTTAAATGCAAGTATAAACATAATGTATGAAGGAATAATACAAAATTATATTTAAAAAAAAATAAAAAAGTACGGTAGCGACTATCGGAAATATGGCCTATGGAGGAGTAAAATCCAATGAAGTAGGAAATAAAGGCCGTGAGGCATTTAGAAGGAAAACAAAATAATTTTAATTATTGAGTTTTGCTTTTTGTTCAAGGATATTCATAAAAATCTTCGTAAATATAAAATGAAAGGAGGAAATTTATGAATATTTTTAATGGTTTAGAAAATAAGAAAGATATTATTTTAGTTATAAGTATATTTTTAAATATTATATTGATAGGTGGTCTTGGATTTTGTTTGTATCTTTATTTTAATAAAGAATGTATTTGTGAAAGTGAACCACTGGAAATAAAAAATGATGAAATTATATGTGAAAATAATAAAGAAGAAGAAGTAATATCTTTTTTTGTAGAAATTAAAGGAGCAGTTAATAAACCTGGAGTTTATGAAGTAAATAGTGATAATATTATTAATGATGTAGTTAATATGGCTGGTGGTTTTACTGTTGATGCTTATACTGATAATATAAATTTAAGTAAAAAAGTAGTTAAAGAATTAGTTATCTATATTTATAAAGAAAAAGATTTTAAAAATAGTGAAGATAAAACTACTGATAATATTTGTGTTTGCCCAAGTTATGATATTACCGTTTGTACAGATGATAAAAAAAGTGAAATAGTACCTGAAGATAATAAAGATGCTGAAGTACAAGATAGTATGGAAAATAATAATAATACAAATGAGCCAGAAATAAAGCAAGATAATGATAGTACTTTAAATTTAAATAAAAAAATAAATATTAATATTGCTACTAAAAATGAACTTATGAACTTAAATGGTATTGGAGAATCTAAAGCCAAAAAGATTATCGAATATCGTGAAAAAAATGGTGGATTTAAGAGTATTGAAGAAATAAAAAAAGTAAGTGGTATTGGAGAGGCAATATATGCCAAAATTAAAGACAATATTACAATCTAAATATTTATATATAACTATTATCTTTTTTTTAATTTTGTATGTAGTAATATTAACTAAAATAATAAAATATGATATTAAAATAAAAAATTTTGATTATCTAGAAGGAATTGTTATAGATATAGATAATAAAAATGATAAAATTAGTTTTATAATCACTGCAAATACTAATAGTAAGGAAAAAGTTTTATGTAATTATTATAATAAAGATTATAATGATCTTTTAGGAAAAAAAGTTAGAGTTTATGGTGAGAAAGGAAATTTATATAATAATACTATTCCTAATACTTTTAATTATAAAAAATATTTATATAATAATAAAATATATGTAACTTATAATGTTAATAAAATAGAAATCATAAATAAAGAAAATATATTTTATAAAATAAAAAATAATTTTATTAAACATATTAAGACATATGATGAAAAGATAAAAACTTATTTAGCAATTTTTATTATGGGCGATAAAAATTATTTAAGTGATGATTTATATAATATATATAAGGTAAATGGCATATGGCATTTGTTTGCTATATCAGGAATGCATATTAATTTAATAATTTTATCATTAAATAAATTATTAAAAAAATTAAAGAGTAAAAATATCATTATTAGTTTAATATTAATTTATTTTGCTTTTTTAACTGGTTTTAGTGCTTCCGTATTAAGAACTATATTATTTTATATAATAAAGAATTTAAATAATTATTTTAATTTAAATATTAATAATACCCAAATATTAATTATAACTATCTTTATTATCTTATTATTTAAGCCATTTATGATATATAATATTTGTTTTATTTATTCTTTTGTAATAACTTTTGCTTTAATTATAAATAGTAAAAATATTAAAGGAAACTATTTAATACAAATATTAAAAATTAGTTGTATATCTTTTTTAGTAAGTTTACCGATTACAATTAATAATAATTATGAAATTAATATATTTAGTATATTCTTAAATGGCATATATGTTCCTTTTATATCATTTATATTTTTTCCAATTATTATTTTAACATTTATGTTTTCCAAGTTGAGTTTTATATTAAATATATTAATAAGAATATTAGAATTATCTAATCAATTATTTTATAAATTTAAATTTGTTGTTATAATTCCTAAAATATCAATTTTTTTAATCTTGTTATATTATTTGATATTAATCATTATCTATAAATATAAATTAAAGAAAAGATATTATTTATTAATTATTATAATATTGTTATTAAATAAATTTGTTAATAAATTAGATAGTAATTATTATGTTATATATTTTGATGTTTCTCAGGGTGATAGTAGTGTCATTATAAGTCCTTATAGAAATAAAGTTATTATGATTGATACTGGTGGATTATATAATAGTGATTATCATATAAGTAGTAATATTATTTTATTTTTAAAAAGTATTGGCTGCCATAAAATTAATACTTTAATAATTAGCCATGGTGATTATGATCATATGGGTGAATCTTTTTATTTAGTAAATAATTATCAAGTTGATAATGTTATATTTAATAATAATACATATAATAATTTAGAATTAGAATTAATTAATAAATTAAAGCAAAAAAATATTGTTTATACTAAAAATATATCTAAATTAAATATAAATAATAATATTATATATTTTTTAAATAAAAATATTTATGAGAATGAAAATGATAGTTCAAATATCGTATATTTTAAAATAAGGGATTATAAATTTCTTTTTATGGGTGATGCTGGAATAAATGTCGAACAGGATTTAATTATGAAGTACAATCTCAATAATATTACGGTCTTAAAAGTTGGCCATCATGGTAGTAAAACAAGTAGTTCTAAAAATTTTATTACGGCAATAAAGCCAATATATAGTATTATTTCTGTTGGTAGAAATAATTTATATGGTCATCCAAACGAAGAAGTATTAGATAATTTAAAAGAATCACATATATATAGAACAGATATAAATGGCAGTGCAATATTTAAAATAAGAAAAAATAAATTAGAAATAAAAACATTTCCGGTATGAATAATTATAATAATTAAGGGATAAAATATTAATTATCTATATTAAATAGAAGGAGAATAAAATTATGAAATTAGAAATAAATAAATTTTTAGAAGAAATAACAGATAATTTTAGTGAATTATTCACTGAAGCATTTTTAATGCGTTATAATATGGCATTTAATAATAAATATTTAAAAGAAAATATACCTAAAGTAATAAATATGCTTAATAGTAAAATAGTAGATAAATTTGCTGATATGGGATTATAATTCATTTCTTTATTTTTAATTAAAATTATGATAATATAAAATTAAATTGAGGTGTAATATGAAATTGAATGATGAATACAATCGTCTTTTAATTGTTCTTGTAGCATTATCAATAATGGTATCGGCAATTATTATGATTAATAAAAATGATAATACTAAAGGATCAAATTATGAAATACCTGAAGATATACTTGATAATCATTATTATCCAAATAGATTAAGTATTATTATGCAAAAATATTTAACTGATGAAGAAATAGCATATATCCAAAAGTATAAAGTTGTTCCTGATGAAACTCTTATTAAATTAAAAGAATTTATTAATAAAGAAAATAACAATATAAAATTAGTAAAAAAGCCATAATAAACAACTTGTTTTTGGTTATTAGTTTTGAGATAATAATACTATGAAAACATATTTAATAGTTAGTGAAACAAATTATTTTATTAAAGAAAAATTAAAAGAATTATCTAAAGGTATAGATAATATAATTACTTTTAATTTGGAAGAAAATAAACTAGAAGAAGTATTAGAGGAAGCTAGTTATTTTTCAATGTTTTCTGAAGAAAAAATTATAATTGTAAAAAATGCTTCTTTTTTTGGAACTACTAAAAAAGGGGAAACAAATAAAAATAAAGAAGATATCGAAAAATTAGAAAAATATTTAGAAAATCCTAATCCTACAGTTAAATTAGTTTTTATTTATAATGGAGTAGCAGATACTAAAAAGAAAATATATAATTATTTTCAAAATAATAAGACATTGTTTACTCAAAATAAAATGACGAAAACAGAAATGAAAAATGAATTATTGAAAGTAGTAAATTCCCATGGTTATAAGATTGAAGATAAATCATTATGGTATATTATTAATAATTCTTTAAATAATTTAGATATAGCCATTAATGAAATAAATAAAATTATGCTTTATTATAATAAAAAAAGTTTAATTAGTTATCAAGATGTGCTTAATATGACTAGTAAAACAAGTGAAGAAAATAATTTTAAATTAGTGGATAGTATAGTGACTAGAGATTTAGAAAATGCGCTAAGGTTACTGGAAGAATCTAAAATATATAAAGTTGAACCTAGTAATATAATTAGTTTATTATATCGAGAATTTAAATTAATGCTGGCAACATTACTTTATGAAGAAAAAAAGTGTTCAAATAATGAAATAGCAAGTAATTTAAAACTAGCTCCATGGCAATTAGATAAAGTACATAATAATTTAAGATTATATAAAAAATGGGAAATTGAAGATGAAATAAAATATCTTAGTCAAATGGATTACTTTTATAAGAGTGGTTTAATTAATAGAGATGTAGTATTAATAAATTATATTTTTCATATATGTTAGAATTGACAAAATAATAATTTTTGCTAAGATATTAAAAGCCATTGATATAAATAGTAAAGATAGTGATGCAATTAGAAAAAAGAAGTAAAAAGGGCTGAATTTAATGATGATTTATTTAAAGAAGTGACTAAAAGTATTTTACAAGAAAAATTAAATAGTGGGGTTAATTGTTGCAAAATTATAAGTATTTTAATGAAGGTAGAAAAAGAATTAGGAAGTGATAGTCTGAAAAGAAAAACAAAATTTATTTTATGAAAAAAGGTAAAAATGGGCAGACTTCCCCTTACCCCAAAGAA
>CANROK010000075.1 GCA_947632205.1 uncultured Bacilli bacterium | reverse complement strand
CGTTTTATTTATCTCTTGCTTTATCTGTTCTACAATATTTTTAAAATCTTTCACTTCAGTTGCTAACATTTTAATTCCTTCTTTTTTGATTTTACATATGCATCTGCAAATTTTATTAAACTCTTTTTATCAATTCTGATATTGGCAAACCAATATCGTAGTATATTATCAAAATGATGTTAAAACAACCATGTCATTCTGTACAAACCACTTATTCTTTAGGACTTGGAACAGACTCAATTAATCTTAAAATTCCTTTAGTATCGAAAGCATCTCTTAACCTTATTTTTCCGTCTTGAGCTTTAAGTTTCAAAGTGTGACAATTTGTCACGATTTCATTTCCTTCTTCTCTTAATCGTTGTTTCAACTTTCGCCAGTATGCTTGTTTATCTTTACTTTCTGATATAATCCCTACTAAGTCTACAACACTAAAATAATATTCTTCTTTTTCGCTATTCCAAACACTTCTTATTTCTTTTCCTGCAAATAGATTTGAAATAGTTTCTAATTTACTTAGATTCATTTTATCCCTCCTGATAAAGCTATTATATTGCACAAACATTTGTTTGACAACAGATTTTTTAATTATTGTAAAATAAATTATTAATTTCAATAAAAAACAAACCATATAAATGGTCTGCTTATAAAATTTGCAGTTTCCTTAAAATTCTTTTTTACTAAATATTTTTTCTGATATTTTATATGATATACAAACCATCATAATAGTTATTATTATTAAAATTATTATTAAATAATCTTCTAAAAAAGCTAATGATTTTAAAACAATTGATAAATCTAAAAAATTTGCGATTAAACTACCAACAATAACTATACCAAACACTAGTAAAAAGATACCAATTCTTGCTTTTTCAACACCAAACTTATATATTATCGGATACATAATTGTTAAAACTAATAATGTTCCAAATATTGTACCAAACATTGTTACTAATATTTGTTCATAGTTAATAGTTTTAGTATTAACATACGAAATAATAAAAGACAAAATAATTGTGATTATAGAAACAATAAGAGTCATTAATATTGTAGTTATATATTTAGATTTTACACTATTTTTTCTTCCGTTAGGTAATGAAATAGAATAAGCATCCCATTTATTATAATTATCATAACTAAATGATGAAATCATTATCATTACACACATAAATGGTAAGATAAATGAAATATCCATTTTTTCCATTAAACCCATTATAGCATATACAATAATTAATACTCCCAGTAATTTAAAATTACTTTTAATCATTGCCAAATCTTTTTTAATAAATCCTATCATTATGCTTCCCCCTTAATCATTAAAACCATAAGGTCATCTAAAGTTATTTTATCAATTACAGAAATATTATATTTAGTTTTAAATTCTTTTTTATCAGGAATTAATACCTCATATTCATATTTTGATTTTTTATACTTAATATAATCTTTTTTATCAATATCTTTAAACTCTTTTTCTGTACATTTTACTATTCCATATTTATCTAATAATTCATTTGTAGTTTTAGATAAAACAATTTCACCATTATTTATAAAAGTTATATAATCAGCAATATGTTCTAAATCAGCAGTAATATGACTAGAAAATAAAATTGAACAATCATCTTTTTCTAGTATGCTTTGAAATATTTGAATTATTTCTGCTCTAGCTACTGGATCAAGTCCCGATGTTGGCTCATCTAATATTAAAAGCTTAGGGTGATGAGAAAGACAAGTTGCAATTTCTAGTTTTTTTCTCATACCTTTAGAAAAAGTTTTAATTTGTTTATTAGGTAATAATGAAAATTCTTTTAAATAATCATTAAACATTTTAGTATCCCAATTTTTATAAATACCTTGCATTGTATTATTTATATCATTAGGAGTAAGAATTTCAGGGAAAAACATATCATCTAAAACTACTCCTATATCTTCTTTTATTTCTTTATCGTTTTTACGATTATCTAAACCAAATATTTTAATTTCACCACTATAAGATTTAATAATATCTAATATAGCTTTTATGGTTGTCGTTTTGCCTGCACCATTTTCACCAATAAACCCCATAATCATACCTTTAGGTAAAGTAAATGATATATTTTTAAGTTCAAAATTATCATATTTTTTACAAAGATTTTTAATTTCTAAAATGTTTTCCATTTTTATTTATCCTCCTCATACAAGATATTTAACATTTCACTTAGCATTTTCTTATTTATATTATTCATTTTGGCAATACTAACTGCTTTATCCATAAGTTCTTCTATCTTATTTAATTGTTCTTCTAAAGCAATATCTTTATTTATTTTAGCAACATAAAACCCTTTGGATGGAATATTTTTTATATAACCTTCTTTTACTAATTCTTCATAAGCATTTTTGGTTGTTATAACACTACAACGAAGATCTTTTGCTAAAGTTCTTATGGAAGGTAATAATTCATTTTCTTTTAATTCATTAGAAACTATTTTAACTTTGATTTGTTCTTTAATTTGTTCATAAATTGGAACCCCATTAGAATTACTAATTATTATTTCCATAGTTCACCTCTTTTGTATATATACATTATATACAGATTATACACAGTTGTCAATGCATACAATTTAAAAAAAATAAAAAAGCAAATCATTTAAGATCTGCTCGATAAATTGAATTCAAAATATAATTTTATTAAGCTTTTTCCAAGTAATCTTTTTTACTTTCACTAGCCATATTATTTCTTCGATTCTTTCTAAAAAGTATGTTATTAGGATAAAATAAAGGCAATAGTATTACATAGAACAGCTATAAAAAACATTGTACCAGCAATTAAATCTGTTTTATCTCTTCTTATTTTATAACGACTTAAAAATGTTATAGAATTATAAGCGCACAATAAACTAACAATAGATGATGCAGGTTTATTTTTAGAAAATGAAATTAACATTAAAATTATAGAAAATAAAGCCATACCAATAATACCATATTTCATAGTTTTTAAATTTATTAGTTCTGTTAATTTAATGATATTTTCTTCACTCTTTTTTTCTATATCTTTTTCTTTTATCTTTTCTCCTAAAAGTATTTCATTTATGCTTACTCCTAATATTTCACTAAGTGGTTTTAGTAAAGACATATCCATTAAACATAATCCTCGTTCCCATTTACTAACAGCATTTTTAGTAATACCTAATTTTTCTGCTAATTCTTCTTGAGTTAATTCTTTTAATTTTCTTTGTTCAGAAATGAATTTGCCAATTTTTTCTTGATTCATATTTCTTTCTCCTTTCACGAAGAACTATAACATTTTAACATTATTTTTTAAACATACCAAAAGTTTACTAGGTTTACTTAGTATCATAAAATATTATATCAAAAAAAAGCAAATCTCACATAGAGTTTGCTCATATAAATTGTAATTTGTATCATATAATCTTTAATTTTTATTTCATCAATTCTTGAACACTTTTAAATATATAATTCTTTGTATCATTAAAACTCATATTTAAAGAAATAGATAATTCATTATATAAATATTCTTCAGCTTTTTCAAAATATGTTTTATCTTTATCACTTATTTTCTTATTTGATTTTATTCGAAAATCATTTCTTAAATATGTTGTTTTGATAATCTTTATTAAATCTTCTAAATCACCATTATATAGTAATTCTTTATATGTTTTTTCAATATATTTATCATCTATATTTTTTAAAGTTTCAATTTTAGGTATTTTCTTAATTAACTTTTCCGCATCTTCTTTACTAATAATATTTCTAATAAACCCCATTCTATTATCAGTAGGTATATCTATTATTAAAGATTCATCATTAATAGGAACTAAAATATAATAATCCTTTCCATTCATTTTATTTTTTTTAATCTCTTTTACTTTGCAAACATCTTTTTTATAAACAAGATAATCATTTTCTTTATACATTCTTACCAGCTCCAAATATATCTTTATCATCATTAAGTATTATATTTTTTAATAGTTCTGCCGTTTTTTCAACACCAAGTTTATCGACATTAATAGCTAAGTCATAATTTTCAAATGAATTCCAATCTCTATTTGTGAAATGATTATAATGTTTAGCCCTTTGTTTGTTAATCTTATTTATTTCTTTTTCTGCTTTATCTTTATCTAATCCATAATATTTAACTGATCTTTTAATTTTTGAGTCCATATCTGAATATAAAAATATTTTAAAAACATATTTTCTATTTCTTAAAACATAATCTGCACATCTTCCTACAACGACACACGATTCTTTTTTTGCTAATGATTCAATTACTTTAGATTCAGATTCAAATAATTTATCATCATTTGTATAATAAATACCTGAACTAACACTTTGTTCTTCTTTTTGTTCAATATATTTTTTATTAAATCCATATTCTTTTGCTGTTAAGTTAATAATTTCTTTATCATAAAATTTAATTCCAAGTTTTTCAGCAAGTAATTTACCTACAAAATGTCCTCCGGAACCATATTCTCTCGAAATAGTTATAACTACCTTATTATTTAACAACGGATAACCTAAATTTAATTTTTCATCTTTAGCAGTAGATTCATTTGTTAATTTATCCATATTTTTAAATTCTTGTTTAAGTAAAATTACACCAGTAATAAATGCTAATATATCAGCAATAATTGCACTCCATAACATGGTTACTACACTATGTGATAAACTGGCGATTAATATGATAGATGGAACAAAGAAAATTACATCTCTTGCTAGTGCAAGTATAGTAGATTTTAAACTTGAACCCATCGATTGTAATAAAATAGACATTGATTTAATTAAACAAGTTAAAATAATTCCCCCTAAAAATATTCTTAAACAATAATCTGCAAATTCCATATATTCTGTTCCATTACCGCTACCGAATATATTGATAATATATTCTGGGAATAGTTCAAATATAACGAAAGCAAAGAAACCTATTATTAAATTTGTAATTAAAATATATTTAATAGTTTCTTTTACTCTTTTTGTATTACCAGCTCCCATATTATATCCAATAATTGGCATACCACCCAAAGATACTCCAATTACTATTGATACAATGATACCAAAAACTTTCATACATATTCCAATTACTGCTAAAGGGATTACGGCTCCATATGGCACTCCAGTAGAGGCCATTGTCATATATCCATATTTACCAACTAAGTTATTAGCTACTGCAATAATTATTACTATGGAAAGTTGGGTAATTAATGAAGCAAGACCAAGTGATACTATTTTAAAGCAAATACCTTTATTTAATTTTATTGATTCTTTATTAACTTTAAATTGCTTAGATTTCATTAAATATAAAATGCTAATAATAAATGTTAAAATTTGTCCTATTATGGTAGCAATAGCTGCTCCTTTAACACTCATCTTAAATACAAATATAAATATTGGATCAAGAATGATATTTGAAATTGCACCAACTACAGTTGCAACCATTGCATATTTTGGGCTTCCATCATTTCGAATGGATGCATTTAATCCCTGACCAATAATATAAAATGGTAACCCATAACAAATAATTCTTAAATAATCTTTTGCATATTGATAACATTCTACTTCATTAGGATTTCCACCAAACAAGTTTAATATTTGTT
>CANROK010000074.1 GCA_947632205.1 uncultured Bacilli bacterium | reverse complement strand
TCTTTAAATTTATTATTGATATATTTTTCAACAATTTCCATATCTCTTGAAAATCTTGATTGACTTTTACATAAAACAATATCAAGTTTTCCATTTTCACAATCTCTAATTAACCTTTCAAATTCAGGTCTATAAGTTCCAGCACCAGATAAATCTTCATCACAATACTCTTGAGTTAATTCAAATTCCGGATGTTTTTCTATATATTGAGTAAGCATATTTCTTTGATTCTTGATAGATTCACTATCATCATCTTTATTTAGTTTGTCCTTATCTTCATTAGATAATCTTAAATAAATTCCAACTCTTAATTTCTTACTTTGGGTATTTTCGGTTTCATTCATGATCATTACCTCCTAACATAAGGTAACAATTAAGTTTTAAATTAAACTTATAACTAATACTAATATACAATTTAATCGGCTTTATTGACATTAAACTCCAAAAGTTCGATGATTTTATATAACTTTTTATTAATAATTTCTTTTAATTTAGTATCAGTTATCTTATCAACTACAATATCAATAACATTGTATTCCATATTTTACCCCTTTCAAGCGAAATTTAATATTATTGTTATTTTTTTACTTGTTATAATAGTATCATTTAGTAATTATTTTACTATCATTATAATATATTTTATTATATTTAAATTTAGAATAGCCCTGATCTTGGAATAGATTCAGATAACTATAACTAAATTGTATTCTTTTCATAATATAATTTTTTTTGATCTTTTCTTTTAGTAAGTTTACTCTGAATCCTAATCACTATTGATCTTCCATTTTTCAAGTCAAATTAATTTTCAACTGTTGGACATTTACAACTGAAGGTATCTTTCAACAAACATACGATAAACTTTTTACTGTAAAACCTTCTATTACTTTGAGGGAAGATGTGTTTATAATATTCAAGCAACTCTTTGTTTCATACCACCAGATAAACTACTAGGATAATTATTTTTAAATTCATCTAAATTATATAATTTTAATAAATAATCAACATAATCTAATCTTTCTTTAGTTAAATTATGTTGAATTTTTAAACCTAAAATACAATTATCGTATATTGTTAAGTAGGGAAGTAAAGCATCATTTTGTAACATATAACCTATCTTTAAATCTTTATCTTTTTTTATAATTCCTTTATCTAATTGATCAAGTCCAGCAATGATTGATAAAAGAGTAGATTTACCACACCCAGAAGGACCAACTAGAGAAATAATCTCTCCTTTATTAATATTAAAATTTATTTCTTTGATAGCTAGTATTTCTCCTTCTTTAGTGTGGTAACTTTTTGTTAAATCTTTAATTTTTAACAAATTATTCATACATATTATTGACTAAATCATTATAATTAACTTTTTCTTTTATCAATCCATTTTCTTCAAGTAAATTTATTAAAGTATTAAAGAATTCTTCTTCAATAAAAGGATTATCAAGCCAAACATCAGCTTCTTTATATCTATTTATCATTATACTTAAATCTTCTATAGATGTATCACTAAATTGTTTTTGAATATCTTTAGCAATAGTATCACCATCATTATCTAAAGTATATTTAATACCTTTATCTATGGCATTACTAAATTTTTTTAATAATTCTTTATTATTTTCAATATAACTTTTTCTGGCATAAAATGCTGTATATGGGAAATCATCAGATGATGCTCCTACACTTGTAACAACATAACCATTTTTATTTTGTTCTAATTTTGAGGCAAGTGGTTCAAATAAATTGACATAGTCGCCTTCACCTGCTAAAAAAGCTCCAGATAATTCAGCAAATTCAATTGCTTCATTTATATTAACATCTTCTTTATTGATTCCTTCATTTCGTAATGCTCTTAAGAAACTTAAACCAGGCATTCCTGTACTTCTACCAATTAAAATCTCTTTACCAATTAAATCTGTCCATTTAAAATCTTTACTATTTCTAGATATTATAAATTGACCATCTCTTTTGGTTAAACCAGCAAAAACTTGTAAATAATCTTTTTCTTTACCTAAATAAACATAAGTAGCAGATTCAGGACCAGCTAAACCAATTTCAGTATCATTTGATAAAACGGAAGCAGCAACATTATCACTACCACTGACAAGCATTAAATCAATATTAATACCTTCTTCTTTAAAATAACCTTTTTCTATAGCCACATAAAATGGGGTATAAAAAATACTATGGGTTACTTCTGCTACCATTACATCGTGGCTTTAAGAAGAAATATTTACGTATATATCTTTTCCATCACTTTCTACAGATTTTATAAGTAATTTTATTAAATTTCTTTTACTAATTATATCAAGATAATCAAATGTATCCATATGTTCATTAATTATATTAAGGGCTATTTTGGTTATTTGCTTTTGATCTAATTCTTTCTCTTTTCTGTTTTGAAGTTCATTAATTCTCATTTCTATAACCATATTTTTATTTTTAAGATTTTTTATTTGTTTTACTATTTCGCTTATTATTTCTTTATCAGTGTCTGTTAACATTGCCACTAATTTTTTGATTTTTATTTTATTATTAGTTAAATTTAGTTTTAAACTTTGTAATTCATTTTGTTTTACAATTGTTTTTTTCTCTTTATTTTTTATCATATCTTTTAACTTTATGACAATTTGACTAGTTGGTATAGTAAATTCTTTAATTTTAGAAATTACTAATTTGTCAGCATCAACCCCTTTTATATTTTTAGATTGACAATATTTTTTTCGACTTTTATCTTTAAGCTCGCATAAATAGCTAAAATTTCTTTCTTTATTTTTTGTATAAGAATTGCGAAGTTTGGGCCGCATATAACTACCACAATATTTACATTTTAAAATACCCGACAAAATAGAATTATTTTGAGGTGGAGTTCTTAATCTTTTATCTTTATTGTTTTCAAGTAAATTCCAAATTCTTATAAATTTTTGACTGGAAATAACTCCTTTATGTTTACCTACTGCAATAATCCATTCTCGGATATCTTTCATAGTTTTGGGCTTTCCTGTTACTTCTAATCTTTTATTGTAAGCAATAAGACCATGTTTACCATCAAAATCACTGTCATCTGCATAAATGGTAGCTCCCATATCTTCAAAAAACTTTTTGATTTTTTTATCAGCTTTTACATAAACGGGATTTTTAAGAATTGCTATTAAAGAAAATCTGGTAAAATTATTGTTATTTCTAGTTTTTATTTCATTTTGTAAAAGATAAGTTTCTAATTTACTTAATCCTTTTAATTCATCTATTTTATCCCATATTAAGTTTATAATTTTTACTTCTTCACTTATTTGCTCTAATGTATATAAACATCTTTTTTTCCCATTTATATCAATACTTTCTATTTTTTTTGATTTAAATCCTAAAGGTGTATTACCACCAAGCCATCTGCCAGTTTTAGCAAGTTCATACATATTATCACGTATTCTTTCAGCAATTGTATCTCTTTCTAATTGGGCAAAAACGGATGTAATCATTAACATTGCTATACCCATAGGAGTAGAAGTATCAAAATTTTCTGTAACAGAGATAAAGTCAACATTGTATTTTGCTAGTTCATCTTTCAAAGTACAAAAATCTGATACATTCCGACTAACTCTATCAAGACGATAAACTATTATAGATTTTATCTTTTTTTCCCTAATATCTCGCATCATTTTTTGAAATTCAGGTCTATTGGTATTATATCCTGTAAATCCTTCATCTTGATATACTAATATCTTTTCTTCGATTTCTTTTCCATATTTATTAATTAGTTGATTTTTACATAATTCGATTTGATTTTCAATACTTTCCCCTTTACCTGTAAATTTTGATTTTCGACTATAAATGGCATAATAAATTGGCTCTTTCATGGCATATCAGTCCTATTCTTAAATTTTACATTGCTATTTACACTTTTTGTTTACATAAACATTACATTATTAGTTGACTTTCAACATATAATATATTATAATAGCTATAATATATTTGAAAGGAAGAAGAATATGAAAAAATTAACAGTTAAAACAGTAGGTGGTTTATTAGCAGTTTCTGGTATTGCCTTAGGTGCATATGCAGTAGCAATGAACTCTGATAAAGTATATGATACAGTTTCTAAAAAAATAGGTAATAAAGATGCTTTAAGTTATGCTGAAAATCAAATGATTGAAACTAAAGTTGAAAATTTAGAAACTCCAGCTATAATGGAAGCTAATGATAAAGTACGTGAAGCAACTACAAAGACTGAAGTTGCTCAAGAAGAAGCAAAAATAGCATCTGAAAAAGCTGTAGAAGCTTTAGAAGATGTAAAAAAAGCAACTGAAGCTAAAGAAGCTGCTGCAGAAGATGTAAAAAAAGCAGCTGAAGCAATAAAGGAAGCCAAAGAAGCTACAGAAATAGCTGAAGCAGAAATGAAAAAAGCAACAACAACTGAAGCTAAAGAAGAAAGTGAAGCAAAAGTCCAAGCTGCTAAAGAAGCAATAAAGAAAGCCGAAGCAGCTAAAAAAGAAGCCGAAGAAAAAGCTAAAAAAGCCGAAGAAGAAGCTAAGAAAGCTGAAGAAGCTAAAAGAGCTGCTGATGCAGAAAAGATAAGAAAAGCTGAAGCCGCACGTAAAGCCGAAGAAGCTAAGAAAAAAGCTGAAGAAGAAGCTGAAAGAATAGCCAAAGAAGAAGCGGCAAGAATTGAAGCTGAAAAAGAAGCAGCAAGAAAGGCAGAGGAAGCTAGAAAAGCAGCCGAAGCAGAAGCTGAAAGATTAGCCAAAGAAGAAGCAGCAAGAATCGAAGCTGAAAAAGAAGCCGCAAGAAAAGCCGAAGAAGAAGCTGAAGCCGCAAGAAAAGCTCAAGAAGAAGCTGAAAGATTCCAAAGAATATTAGAAATGGCTAAAAGAGGCGAAGAAGCTGACAAAGCAGAATATGAAAAAAAATTAAAAGAAATAGAAGAAGAAACTGCTGCTAAAAGAGCTGAAAGATTAGCAAAAGAACAAGCTGAACAAGAAGCTAAAGAAAAAGAAGCTAAAGAAAGAGCTGAAAGAGAATCTACTGCTGGTGTAGAAGCTAAATTAAAAGCCGAGCAAGAAGCGAAAGAAAAATCATCTACTCCAGTTACTAGCTTCAAATCAAAAGCATTACAATCTGCAGCAAATAATGTTTCTAGCAATACAAATTCATCTGTTAAAAATTATGTAGAAGTTAAACGTTATACAATTTATAAAGAAACAGAAACAGAAAAAGAATTTGATTTTGAAAAAAACTCAGATTATAAATATTTAAATAATATTATTTGGTTTGCTCAATATACATGTGATTTAAAAGAATGTGAAGGATTTATTGAACCAGGAACAACTAACAAAAAATCTGGATCAATTATTCGTGGATATAGAGGAAGCGTTTCAAGTGTTAAAATAGATGCTCCTGCAGCAAAAGCTGGTTATGTATTTGATAAATGGGAAGTATCTACAGTAGTAGTAGAAAATATTACTATGAAATCTTATAAAGCTACATATAGAGCTATTTAATAATCGAATAAAAGTCAATGTGAAAAACATTGATTTTTTAATTTAAAAAATTATATAAAAAACTTTTTGGCATATTCTTAAATATTGAGGAGACTCTTATAATAAAAACTAGATAAGTCAAGTAATACAAAATTTGATAAAATTAATCTAGGAGGATGAA
>CANROK010000073.1 GCA_947632205.1 uncultured Bacilli bacterium | reverse complement strand
AAATATTAGTAGAACTTAATTAAACTAATATAAATTAAAACACACAAAAATGGAGCCTTTCGGCTCCTTCAGGGGGCTGAATATATATACACATAAAATAAATTATTGTCTATTATTTTCTTATATTTTAAGCATTTTAAAATTAAATCTATTTATTAAAAATTAAATAATTTTATCAAATTTTACTATTTGGGTACCTAAATGGGTACCTAATAATAACAATACTACTTAATAATTCTTTATTAAAAGAAAGGATTAAAATTATGGAATTAAATTATACTAAATATAGAGATTATTATTTACCTAATCTTATACTATCTGAAAAAGAAAATAAACCATTAAACAAATACGGTTTATTAAAGCTTAATTATTTAAAACAATATAAAAAGGCTTTATATCAAGAACTACTGATGAAAGAAAAACTTAATGAATATCTTTTTTCAGTCAGTAATAATGCTTTAGAAAAGCTTGAATTTTTAATGAAGCAACTAATTAATAATGACTCAACTATTACAGAAGAATTAAAAGAAAAAGATCCATTACTTTGGACTCAAAAAATGAATAGTTTAAAAAGTATTGCTGATGAAATTATCTTAAAAGAAGATATATATGGTGATAATAATGATTGATGATAAAGATATAACTGATGAAGAATTTGAAAGAAAATGGCTACCTTTTTTCAACAATTATAGTGAATATATACAAGAATTTATCGTGCCAGAAACAGTAGCATTTTATCTAGCAAATGGGTATATACGAAATTGTCTATCTTCTTGCCCTTTAAGGAATCATATTAATTCAGCAATAGATGTTTTTAATATCAATTGTAATACTGATAAAATACTGTCTAAAATAAAAAAAATATTAAGAATAAAATATAACCTAAAAATTGTAAAAAATAATCCACTAAAAATCGAAAAATATAATAAATAAAAAATGAAGTTATCTAGCTTCATTTTTTAATGCCTCTAAAATTTTAGAAGAATTATCTTCATAATATTTTCTATATTTTTTACTTAAAATTTTTTCAGCAACATAGTCAATTTTTTTAATAAATTCATTATTAGTTTTCTTAATTATATTTAACTGCGAATGTAAATCCTTAATGGTACACTCTCCTAAATCCATCTTTGTTTTAATAATATCAAGATTAATTGATTCTATTTTCATATCATTATATAATTTATGAAAATCAATTTTACTATTTAATTGAACTTTTTTTCTTGAGTCAATATGATAAAAAATAGTTTCATCACTTTGATTAAATAAATTTATATTATTACAAATATTTTGTAAATAATATACACTATAATTATTAAATGTAAATTTATTTTCTTTAAGTCTTTCTTCTATATTCTCGTTATATTGAAGCAGAAATAATTTTGCATAGAATAATCCATTATATATATTACTTTTAATAGAAAACTTATAATTTAGTAAATTTGGTAATTCAACAATAGATGATACTAAACTACTACAAGTAATACCTATTAAAATATTTTTAATATTATCTTCAATATTTAAAATTAAAACTATCGGAATGAAAAAAACAAACAATATTAATGTTATCCAAAAAATTATTCTATGAGTTCTCATAATTAATCACCAAAAATATTATACTTATTTTTAGTAACTATGACAATATGAGAGTAAAAACTCTGTCTAGCAAGCACTGAATTTTTACTCCCGTACAAAAATTCTTATGTGTGGAATCCCAAACCCTTTCATAAATGAAGGTTATCTATAATAGGTTTTAAATATTCTAGCAATTGATTAATATTAGTTGCTACTGTAACACCTGCTCCAGTAACTAACGCTGCATTAGATATAAAATTCTTAATATTATTGAATGCTTTTTTAAATCTAGTGGGTTTTGGTATAGATGCATTTACTTGCTCATCAATAACATCCATATCATCAATAATACTTTCTTTTTCTTCATTATCTAAGTCTAAATTATTTATACCATTTTTTATACTATTAATTAATTCTATTATTTTATCCAAATCATTATTATTTATTATCGTAGTAGAATTAATAGTACTCCCACGATCAGCTATATTTACAGGGCCATTAGGATTTGAAATATCTATTCTCATTTTATCATCTTCTTCTAATTCAATTATTTTTTTTGATAATTCTTTACTTATAAAAAATATTAATGGTTTAAAAAACAAATCGATGTAATAACGTAAATGATCATTTACGTTATTACTACCACAAAGGAATTGAAAAGCTACATTTTCTAAATTAATATTATTATCTGCAAGATAATTTAAGTAATCATACATTCCTTTTATGTGTTCAGCTTCATTAACTGGAATATTAATTTGTGCCCATCCTGAAAAGCCTTTGGTTATCATATTATTAAAATCATATTCAACATTAATAATTTTATCTTGTATAATTTTTTGAATAACTTCATTTTCATTTATATAATTTTTAAATCTTATTAAATTTGTATTACCATCAGTATATTTAGTTCTTAATAAAGCACTTGCAATATCATTAAAATCAACACTAAGTTTTCTATATTCTTTTATATTCATTATATATCCCTTCCACAATATGAACAATAAATTCTAGATTTTCCAACTATATAATTTACTTTTAAATGATGTTGACAACTTTTACATTCAAATATTTCATCACTACTTTCTTCAGTCTTAATGTTGTTATCAATTCTTGCAGTTTTCAATGGCTTATAAGTCATTTTTATATATTTATTATTGCTCATACTTTTAGCCATTTTAGTAAAAGCTGTATTTATTTGTTCATAAGCACTATTTAGAGCAATTTGCTTAATTTGCTCAACAACTTCTTTTGTATAGAAATTATCTTTATTATCCTTTAAACCACAGTAAGGACAATATATTTCATTATTAGTTTCCAACCATTCTTGGTATTCATTAGATTTCAAGCCAAAAATCGTCTCACAAAAAGGACATTCAAATGCTACATATCCGTCATTATCAGATTCTATTTCAATTTTAAATTTTAGTTCAGACATTCTTTCACCTCATTTTTATATTTCTCATTATTTTATTGTTTATCACGCATATTTTCAATAAATTCTTTATATACTATTAAAGACATAGTTATTGACAAATATATAATATTTTGTTATATTAATTATGTCAAAAGCAATTTAATTTGCTTGGGGTTCGTGGTATCGCGGACGGTAAGAACTGGTTTATCCAGTTCTTATTTTTTATTTTAAGGGAATGTTTTTATTCCTTTATTTTTATAATTAGGATATCCAACAATTTTATCTTCAAATATTAAGAATGCTTTATCTTTTGTATTTCTTTTTACAAACTTATGAATTGGATAAGAAAATAAATCTGTTATTTCTAAACCAACATAAGTAGAACTATATTCTTCATTCCATTTAGGATTAAAATATACTCCACTTATTTTAGATTTTAATTCTCTATTACTAATTTGTTTAGTACCAGTTTTATTAATAACTTTACTAATATGCTCTAGCAACTCCTTATCTTCATCTTTCCCTCTTGCTTCAAGCATAATTATACCTTTTTTCTTATTTTCAGTTTCATAAATATATCTTTCTAATAGGAAGTCAAAAGCTACATTATAAACATTGTGGGTGTAGCCTTTTTTTAAATACTCATATAAATTAATACTAATTGAAATAATTTTACATTGAATGTCTTTCATAGTATTAGATAAATCTACCATAAATTCATCATAATTAATAATACTATCATTAAAGCAATTATCATGCTTTCTTATATCTCTAGAATGAAAACAAACTGCTTTTTCTTTATTTAATTTAGTATCATAAAACACTCCATTATTCCAATATTTATTTTTAAGTGTTTTAATTAACTTTTTTGAATCTAAATATTGTTTTTTTGTAAAAATACAACCTGTAATAGTAAAATATTTATCATCTTCTGATAGTTCTTTTTCATTTGATATTTGTTTTAATACATAAGTTAAATTACTACTACTACCATTTTCATCTATACACATTACATAATCTATATCTTTACCAATAGATAAAAGTTTAGTAGGCTTATCATACCATTTTGACATTCTTTCACCTCATTTCAATTATTTATTTTTTTCAGTCAATGATTGATACATTTTCATTAATTCTGCAACACAGTCTGATTCTGTCATCTTTCCCCAATTAAACCCATAAGCCTCCATTACAGCAACGTCGTTTAACTGATGGGCTTTTCTTAAATCAGATGGCATTGTTAATTCATCATATAAATCAGCTAGCGAACTATTTGGATATTTTGACCTAGCATCTAAAATTGCTTGTGCTGTTTTTTCTATTTTTTCTTTTTGATCTTTTGTTGGATTAGGCCATGGAAAACTATTATATAAAGTTGGCGAATATCTAAAATCACTTTTTAGTCTACCGCATAATGTTTTTACCCAGGCCATATGAACATTAGATTCTAAAATTCCAAACAAATATACATCATCGGTTTCCGCAGTCATAACTGAATTACTAACAATAATATCTTTATCCATAAATCCCATAGGTATATACTTTCTTGATGAACTAGACGTTTCTGGAATAAGAATATAATTTTTTTTAGGTTGCCTTATTTGTGAAAATAACATTGGAGTATTTGCTTGTTCTCTTACAATTTCTGTTGGTGATTCCAACCTTTTTTTTACTACTGTTTCTAAACGTGATTTTATTTCTTGAATATTTCTATATTCAGAAGGATTACCATCAACAAACCATAAACAATAACGATCAATTTTATTTATAAATTCTTTTGCTCCAACGTATTTTTTAATATATTTTTTTAGAATAGGATACTTTTGATTAAGATATTCTTTTTCTTCTGAACTTAATATCAATCCTCCATCATCCCAAGGCTTATTACCTTGTGTTAGCTTTGGCAATCCAACCGGATTCTGTGTCCTAGATTCTATATAAAAATCTTTATATCCTATTAAGTATCCATTTATATGTTTCACTTTTTTAACAATCCCATTATCATATAGTAGTTTTTCTTCTTTTTCAATTTTGCTAAAGCCGATAATTACACAATGTACATGTGCTTTTAAGCTGGCTTCACTATCCCATCTAAACGTCCTATAAGCAAAATTAATATAAGTATTATTAAGGATATTTTCCCATAATGGTTTAACCTGTTCTCCTTGAGTTACAGAATTAGTAGAAACAAAAGCAACTTGAATTCTTGTCTTATTTATATAATCATTAGCTTTTTTATACCAACACGCAACATAATCTAACTTACCAGCTTTATCTTCACCAAAAACTATTTGTTTATCTTCTTTTTGCAATATTTCTTTTGATTTTATTGAACTACCTACAAAAGGCGGATTTCCCATAATATAATCACATTTAGTATTTGGAATAACTTCATTCCAATTAACTCTTAAAGCATTTCCTTCATATATATTTGTATAGTTTTTTAATGGTAAAAAATCTAATTCTTTAGATAATAATTTAGAAGTTTCTTGTAACATTTGAGATTCAGCAATCCACAGTGCAGTAGTTGCTACTTTAACAGCAAAATCATTTATTTCTATACCGTAAAATTGGTTAATAGATACTTTTACTACATCCCCTAAATCTAAAGCCATCATTCCTTTTTGTTTAGAGGCAATTGCTTCATTTTCTAATCTTCTTAAAGACAAATATGTTTCTGTTAAGAAATTACCAGATCCACAAGCAGGATCTATGTCCCGGCAGATTTTAATACAAAAGATATTCCTCGCCACCGAACCAGCGGTGAGGAGCTT
>CANROK010000072.1 GCA_947632205.1 uncultured Bacilli bacterium | reverse complement strand
TTGAAAATTTGACAAAAAAATAACCATTTTATAATGGTTTGAATAATTTTTGTATTTCAAAACTGATAAATTCCCGAAATAGCATCTCAAATTTTACCTATAATGAGAACAAGATATATTAACGAATTTAAAAAGAAATATAATATTAAATAATTTATCACATTTGCAACTATAAATTATCTAAAGAATTATTAAATATTAATATTATAGACTAACCAATAGAATCTAAAATAGTTATATCAAAATCAGAAGCAAAAGATTAATTAAACAAAATGGTATTTCATTAAATGAAGAACAAAGTTTTTTACAAGTATATTTAAATAGAATAAAAGATGGTATAAGCTGAATAGTCATCTTTTTTATAATAGTAGATAAAACGGAAAATAAATGTTTTTTATGATAAAATTATAAGTAGGAGTGGTTTTATGTTTAAAATTGCTAAATTAGATCAAGTTAAGAATGAAAATGTTAATATTGAGTTATTTACTCAAGAACATTGTAATTTTGAAAATGGTAAAAAAGCATCTTGTGAATCATTTAAAAGTTTAAGTTTTGATATATATGGTAAAATAGGTAATTACGAATATAATTTTTCATTTGCACTTAATTGTAGATTAGAAGAATTATTAACATTACCTGAAAATGAAATGGTTGATTTTAACAAATATCTCCTTGGTGGTGAAACTTGGTTAAATGTTAAAGAATTTAATGGGGTAGAACCACAAATTGATATTAAAATTAATAGATATTTAAAAACTAAATTTCTTATATTTTTAACATTTTATACAGAATATAGTTATGATGATGAAGATTATAGTGGTATGAGTGAAATAACTTTTGATTTAAAAGATTATTTAGATAAATAAACTATCTTTAATAAAATAATTTTATGGTATACTTTTAACAGGTGATATAAGTGGAATATAATTTAGAAGTTACAAATTTAACAAAAAAATATCAAGATTTTGAGTTAAATCAAATTAATATAAAATTACCTAAAGGCAAAATTATTGGTCTTCTTGGTGAAAATGGCAGTGGTAAAACTACAACAATTAAATCAATATTAAATCTTATCTCTTATGATAAGGGAAATATAAAGATATTTGGTAAGGATAGTAAAAAGCTAAGTAAAGAAGAACGAGAAAAAATTGGTATAGTTTTAGATAATAGTTTCTTTTCACCTATTCTAGATGCAAATGATATTAATAAATTAATGAAAGATTTTTATCATAATTGGAATGAGAAGTTTTATTATGATAAAATTAAAAAATTTAAAATACCATGTAATAAACCTCTAAAAGAACTATCTAGTGGAATGAAAATGAAAATTAGAGTATTATGTGCTATTGCGTATGAACCAAAATTATTAATTTTAGATGAACCTACAAATGGTTTAGATCCAATATTTCGTTATGAAATTATTGAGCTTTTTAATAATTTTGTTAGTAATGGCGAAAACTCTATTTTAATAACCACTCATATAACTAGTGACCTAGAACATTTAGTTGATGAAGTAATATTTATTGATGATGGTAATATTATTTTAGATGTTTTTAAAAATGTAATAGACAATGAATATGGAATAGTTGAATTACTAGAAAATCAATTTACTAAGATAAATAAAGAAGATTATATAAAATGTTTAAAATATAAAAATGAATGTTATATTTTAGTAAATTCTAAAGATGAATTTCAAAAAAGATACTCTAAGTTAGAAGTTAGAAAGCCAACTTTAGAAGAATTAATGCTTTTACTTGTGAAAGGAGAATAATCGTGAATACTATTAAAGGTCTATTATTAAAAGATTTATATGTATTTAGAAATTTTAAAGGCAATCTTATTTTTAGTGCCGTTATGTTTCTTGTCTTGATTGCTATAGGTTCTATAAGTAGAGATATATTTACTGTTGGTTCAATTTTATTTTTAATCTTTTTTGGTATGAATAGTATTTCTTCTTTTTCTTATGATGAAAATGCTGATTCTGATAAATATTTATTATCATTACCAATAACTAGAAAAGAAATTGTTTTATCAAAATATTTATTTGTTTTCTTAAATTCATTTATTTCTATTTTAGTAGGTATTTTAGTTAGTTTAATTATTACAATTTTAGTAAGAGGAAAAGTAAATGATTTAGGAGATTCATTAAGAATATGTTTTATTGCCTTCACTAGTGTTTCATTTCTAATGTGTGCAAATGTGCCTTGTATTTATAAATGGGGTGTTGAAAAAGGAAGAATGCAATCAGTTATTATTCCGGCTTTATTTGTTTTTTTACTTGGTCTATTTGGTTCTATATTATTACTATTGTTTCCACAAATTTATTTAAGTATAGATTTATTATATATATTTAAAATTTCTCCATATATATGCACATTATTAAATATTGTGTTTTATGCTATTTCGTATTTAATTTCATATAAAATATTTTTAAAGAAAGAGATTTAGATTAATTTAGGAGTAGAATTATGCTTGAGAAGAAATTGAATGTGTTACTTGAAGAAGCAGAAAAAATAAGACAATATTTTGTTGAAAATAAATCAGCTAGTTATAATTATGATGTGTTTGATAATTTAAGTGATTTTATTTTAAAAAAGTTAAATGGTTCATTATTCAAAAATAAAAATGCTAAAATAATTGCAAATCATTTTGATGAAATTCTTCCCTATATTGTTAATTCTAATGTAGATATTTTGCTATTAAATGCAAATTTATTAATAGAGCAACCTAGTTTTAAAGAAAAATTTTTAGAGGGATTAAAAAAATATCCATACAAAGATGGAATTAAACAATTATTTTATAATATTTGGGTTAATTTAAATGATGAAACAAAATTTAATGAATTTATTGATAATGATATTTTAAAAGTATTATCAACTATGGATATAGGTAGACATTTTTATTTAGATTTATTAAATAACTTAAATGAAGAAAAGCAAAAATATTTTTTGAATTTATTGGTTGAAAACAAATGTGATATTGCATATTCTGCAGTGGAATATAAAGGAGATAATAAACAAATAATTTATGATAACTTACCGCTTTTTATTGAAAATGCTCAAAATTTATATAACTTAATGAACTTTGTTAAAGATGATCCTAGAGCTCTTTTAGAAGTAAAAAATTATATTGATAATAATGAAGAAAAAGCTATAAATTCTATATTTTGCGAAACTGATCATCTTTTGAAAATGAAAGATCCAACTTTAAAAGAAATAATTAAATTAATTGTATTAGATGTTATGAAGAATGAAAATGCAAAATTTTCTAATATTACTTATAAAGCTGGTGGATTTTCACGGGTATTATTAATTGGTGATAAAGCTATTAAACTTGGTAATAGAGTTACAAAAACATTTCCAAATAATCCTTATATAATTGCTCCATTACTTCGTAAAGAATTAAAATCTAATGGTGAATATTGTTTTGTTGAAGTTACAGAGCAAGTTGATACAAGTAAAAAAGTTAGTGAAGAAGAATTATATCAATTGTTTAAAAAATTACGAAATTTAAAGCTAGTTTGGACTGACATAAAAAGTGCTAATGTTGGAAGATTAACGAAAGAAAATATCATTCATTGGCATGATAATTTAAAACCAACAGAAAAAGTACTAGGTTTAGATACCATGCGAGGTGAAACAATACTTAAAGAAGGAGATTTAGTTATATTAGATGCTGACTTTATATATGATGAGAATGATCCAAATATAAATTATTCAAATAATAAGTTTTTGTATGATGAATTTGAGAAAAGATATCAAAAAGAAAAGAAAGAATTAGAAGAAAAACAAGGAACGAACTTAAATCTTAATGCTTTTTATGATGCAAATGATTATGAGGAACATAAAGGTATTCATAGATAAAAAAATGATGGCTTTTAAGTCATCATTTTTATGATTTTTTTATTAAAATAAATTATTTCATTTCAGCATCTTTATTTTTAAAGATTGAACTTATTATGTTTATTGTTAGAACTAAAAATATTACGAAAAACTAACATTTCAGTCAGAGATTGGCATTGATTTTTGCCAATTATTTTCATTTGCAACTAATTTTTCATAATGTTTCCGAGACATGTATATTACTTCATCATAAGTTTGTAATTTGTCATCAAAGAAATTAATTTCTTTATTTTTAACAGAAGATAACATATTAGCTATAAATTTATTAATACTATAATCAGAATCAACCATATATTGTAAATATGGATTGAATAATTGATAATTTTTTCTGTCTACAATTTGATCATATACTCTGTATTTATAATTAGGATTACCATAATATTCTATTTTAATATCATCACGATTTTCAAAAATAACATTTCTAATACCTAATTCAAAAATAATTAAATTATCATTATATGGAATATTATAAGATTCTAGTAAATCAATATTATTTATTTTATATGTTGATATTTCACATGCAAATAAACCAACACCAATACCAAATGTTATAATGGCGGACATAAATATTACAAATATTCTTTTAAATTTTAATTTCATATCTAATAGTAATTTTATAAATATTTCTAGAAATAGATAAACGATAACACATATTGCTAAAAGACAAATGGCAATAAAAATTAGTAGTACGCCATAATAAATATAATATGTAGTAAAAATTAATAAACCAATACTTAAGATAAAAATGATGATGGTTGGAAATATTAAAAGCAAGACAATTAATTTGCCAACATATAAACACATCTTTTTTAAAATATTTTTAATATTGATATAAAATTTATGATATTCCCCTAGTTCTTGATTTTTTTCAACTTTTATTTTCATATTATTTTTTAATTCTTTTTTATTTCTATACAGTTTATAAATTATAAATATAGACGTCAAAAGGCAAATATAACTTAAAGCAATTAAATAACTTTTGGTATAAACAAAAATTGATGAAAATAGAAAATTAAAAATAAAATAAGCGATTATTGAACAAGTTACAATCAAAGATATACCACATAATAGAAATAATAATACTTTTTTTATTTTTTCTTTTGTTGTTAAACTTTTAAAATAACTTATTAGGTTCGAAACATTATTATTTTTCTTTTCTTCGTTTCCTTCAGAACCTTTAAGACCAATTAATTCATCCATACTATAATTAAATAATTTACATATTTGAATTATTTTTTCCGTTTCCGGATAAGAATTATCTGATTCCCATTTTGAAACTGCTTGTCTTGAAACATTTAATTCTTGTGCTAGTTCTTCCTGACTCAATTCCTTTTCTTTCCTTAATTTTGCTAGTTTTTCACCAAAACTCATAATTTCACCTCACGCCTTCATTTTAGTATAAAATGTTGGTTGCAACCACCAATTTTAAGTTGTTTATGTCAATTTATGGTTGCATTTAATTGATTTTTTAAATAAAAAAAGTAGCAAAGACTTAAAAGTAATTTTTATGTCTTTGATATCTCTTAATGGTTATTTATATAACTTTTTGTATACCATCAAAACATAAAACTCGTTTCTTGTTTGTTTATTATATAAAGTTTTATGAAGAAGTCAAGACATAAGGTTCTTATTTGTTAATCTTTAAAGATGTATTTCAATAAAATATTTACTGATAAACGGGATTTTATTAAGTTACTTAAAATGTGCAATTCCTTGTTAAGAATCTTAAGAAAAGATTATATGCACTTTTCTAAAATTATTTAAGTATAAATTTTAATAAATAAAAAACTCGCTAATGTGCGAGTTTAAACCTCAATGGAGCGAGTGTCGTAGTTATCTACAACTCTTTTCCAATAACGAAAGAGTACATATAATCTTCCGTTGT
>CANROK010000071.1 GCA_947632205.1 uncultured Bacilli bacterium | reverse complement strand
ATTTTTATATTATTTCCGAATTAATTTTTTTATAATTTTTATATTTTTAAAATTATATATAAAAATAATTTTATAATTATTTTTTTCTTTAATTAATATCACCTTCTATAATATTTTTTTCAAAATCACTACATTGAATATTTATTAAAATATGTTCATTTCCTGCAAATATTAAACACTCTCCTCTTTTTAGAGATTTTATTTCTATTTTTTCTTTTTCTGATAAATTTGAATATTGTGATAATAAATTAATATTTTCTTCTTCTAATGAAAAAAATGTTTTTATACTTGAATTATTTAAAATACTTTTTCCATATGTACCATTTTCTAAGCTGAATAAATCAGATATATCTTGTGTAATTGCTACACTACTTCCACCATATTTTCTAATTGTTTTAAATATTTTATAAATAAATTTTGCAACTTCTTTATTTGATGTTACTCCTATTAATCTCCATATTTCATCTAAATAAATTGCTTTTTTTATTTTTCTATTAATTTTTATTTTATCCCAAAATAAATCAGTAAATAAATACATTCCATATTTCATGTTGTCTTCTCCTAATTCATATACATCTGCAATAATTAATTTTTTATTTAATTCTATATTTGTAAAATTATTAAAAAATTTTAATGAACCTTTAATAAATGGAATTAATTTTATTTTAAATTTTTTTGTTTTTTCATCATTTAAAATATTATAGAAATCTTCTAATATTGGCATATCTTTACTATTTTTAAATTTATTTTTTTTATATAAACTTTTATCATTAAAATTTATTCCTTTTATTTTATATACCTCTATTATTTTTTCTTCTAATATTCCTTTTTCTTCTTCATTTAATTCTCCAAAAATTAAATTAAAAAATCCAATTAATTTTGATATTTTTGTTGCTAAATATCCATGTTCATTTTCTTCAATACTTTCTTTTCTAATATCAAAAATATTAATATAATTTTCTGATGTCGGTCCTATTTTTATAATTGCTCCATCTAAATTTTTTGCTAATTTATTATATTCCCTTTCTGGGTCAATTATATATTGTTCTATTCCTAATAAACTATTTCTTAAAATTAATAATTTTGTAAAAAAAGATTTGCCTGCTCCACTTGTTCCAAATATGCACATATTAGCATTTTTATATTTCTCTGTATTATATCTATCAATTAATACTAGAGAATTATTATAAATATTATTTCCAAAATATATTCCTTCTTCTTCAAATAATGTTGATGAAATAAAAGGATATGTACTTAGTAAACCTGTTGTTAATATATTTCTTTTAGCTACTTTTTTCATATCCATATTATTTTCGAATAATGGTAGACATGATAAAAACATTTGCTCTTGCCTAAAATTTGACCTTCTAGTTTGAATTCCTTTACTTTGTAAAATTCCATTTATTTTATCAATATTATATTCTAATTCTTTTTCATCATTAGAAAATATTTCAACATAAATATATAAAAAATAAATTTCTTCATTATTTGTCTGTATTTCTTTTCTTATATATTTGGCATCATTATATGTAGATACTGCAATATCAATATCTTGCCTATTATCATTTGATTGTTTTATTTCTACTCCAACATTTCCAATATTATAGGTTAATTCTTTTAATATTTTTCTTGTATCACCTTTTTCATAAAATATTGAAATATTCATATTAATATTTGTTTCCATTAATGATTTTAAAATTAATTCATCATTTTCTCTATAATAATTAACAAAAATTAATCCTGAATAAAAATACTCATCTATTTCTAAATATTTTGGATTTTTTAAATTTATATATGTTGGTGAAATGAAATCTTTTTCTGTGAATTTTCCTTCATTTATTTTTAAATTATTTTTTATTATTTTTCCCTCCTTTATTTTTCTAAAAATTTTTTACTATTAAAAAAAGAAAATAATATTTCTATTGTTTCTTGTTTTGAACATTCTAAAACGATATTTCCACATTTTAATAAATTATCTTTTATTTTAAAATATTTTTCATTTAATTCTTGTATTATATTTTCTTCTAAATTATTTTTTATATTATTATTTTTTATTATTAAAAAAATATTTTTTGATGCTGATTTATTTTGATTATTTTTTTCTTGAATAAAATTAAAATAATTTTCTGAATATTTTTTAATTATATTATTAAATTGTTTTTCTGATTTTTTTATATTTTTAATATGTTTAAATAAATCTTCTTTTTTACTTTGAATTAAAATTTGAATATCAAAATTACAAGATTTTAAAAACAATTTATATGAATTTAAAATTGATTCTTTCTCTAATTGCGTTTTTAAATTAAAATTAATGGGAATTATTTTTAATATTTTTATATATTTATTTTTATTTATTTTTATAATTCCTTTATCTAAAATTTTTTCTATTGGAATCCAATTTTGTATTGATTTAATTTTTTCCTCCTTTCTATATTTTGAAAAAAGCTTGTTCTTATTCTATTATCCTTATTATATTTTGTCAAGAACTTTTCATCGACAAAAAGCGACACATTTTTTCTATAATTTTTCTATTTCTTCTTTTATTTTCTTTAATTCTTCTTCACTTATACCTGTGTACAATATTATTTTTTCATTTGTTTCTTTGTTTTTTAACATATTTTTTACTGTTTCTTTTATTCCTTTTGCCTTTCCTATATTCTCTCCTTTAGCAATTCCAATGTTCTCTCCTTTTAGTCTTCCTCGTTTTTCTGCTGCTAATAATGCTGACTTTTCTTCTAATATTGACATTAGTCTTATTTCTTGTAATCTTTTTACTTCTGCATCTCCTGTTAATACTTCATATGTTCCATATGCTTCTCTTATTATTTTACTCTCTTTTTTTGCCATTAAATTCCTCCCTCTTATTATATATGTTACACTTTTATTTACAATAGTTTTTCTTTAGTAAATTTTTGAATGCACAAATAAAGATGTTGCTTTTTTACATCACTCCTTTACTTTTTAGATTTTTTTTATTTTTTGAATATTAGAAATTTAAAGAATCTAATATTTTTGAAATAATTTATTTTTTGCCCACCTAAGTTGCTTTTTTGATTATTATGGTAATATAATACATTGAATTAGACTATTTGTCAATAGTTTTTTCAAATTTATTTATCGACAAAAATCGACATATATTTTTTTTAATAAACTTTAGTTAAGTTTATTTATTACATTATATAATCTTTTATATTTCTTCTATATATTGTATTTCTATATAATTATCTCTTAACTGCCCCTCTATTAATACATTTTTATTCTTTATTTTTCTATATATATAATCTGCTTTATCATCATATGCTACGGCTTTTACTACATTTTTATTTTGTAGTTCTATATCAAAATATACTATTGATTTATTTTTACTATTTATTACAAATTTAAATTCTATTTCACTTATTATTTTTCCTATTAATACACATATATTCATTTTATTTTCCTTTTTTATTATGCGTAAAACATATATGTTCAAAAATATTTTACTAATATATGTTTTACTGTTACATTTTTACCTTTTAGGAAGGAAGGAACAAATCTCTTTAATACTAATACTTTTACTGTATATATTCCTTGAAATATATAATCTGAATTTGTATTAGAGTGAGGGCGAGAGCCATTGTTAGTGTTGGCGTTGTAAGGATTGTTGTTGTTACGATTGTCTGCCCTTGTGTTGTTGCTGTTAGTGTTGTTATAATTGCCTCCACGATTAACTCGATTGTTGGTGTTGTTGGCCTTTTAATTTGTCCCTATATAAAATAATTTTTCTGTTAAATTTTTAACATTTGCTATTTTTATATACCCCATATGTCCTGCTAGATATTTATGTGCTTCTTTACTTGTTATTTTTCCTGTTTTTATTTCGTATTTTAATTTTTTTATTTTATTTTTTAATTTTCTTTTTCCTTTATCCCTAATTTTTAACCTATTTTCATTTATTTTATATCCACAATAATTTATGCCTTGTGTACTTTTAAATATTTGTGTTTTTTTATTTAACTCTAAGTCTAATTTTTCTTTTAAAAATATTTTTATTTTTTCTAATATTTCTTTTGCTTCTTTTTTACTTTTTACCATTATTATAGAATCATCGAGAGATATCTTGAATAATATTTTACTTTTAATATATGTTTTATATATTGGTCTACTTCATTTAAATATATATTTGCAAATATTTGAGATGTATAATTACCTATAGGTAAATTCTTTTTGCCTTCATTTGAATATATTATTTCTTTTGTTAACCATATTAAGTCTTTGTCTTTTATTTTTTTTAATAAAATTTTAAATAATATGTCTTTATCTATATTTTGAAAAAATTTTGCTACATCCATTTTTAATATATAATATTCTTTCCATATTATTTTACAATGTTTCATCATTTTTTGTACATCTAAACATGCTTTATGCATTCCTCTTTCTTTTATGCATGCATATGATGTACTTATAAATTGTGGTATAAAATATGGCTTTAAAAAGTTTTCTACATAAAATGTGTGTACTATTCTATCTATATATCTTGAACGTTCTATTTTTCTTACTTTAGGTTCTTTTATATAAAATACTTTATATCCTCCATGTTTATATGTTTTATTTTTTAATTGTTCATACAAATACATTATATATTCTTCTTGTTTTAAATTGAATTTTATTATTTCTTCTTTATAATTTTTTCCTTTTCTTGCTAATAGGTGTGCTTTATAAAGATTTTCATATGTTAATTTCTTATAATATTCATTTCTTATCCATTTTGCCATAAAAATTAATTAATCCCCCTATTATTTTTCCTATTTCATATATTTGTTCCATTATTATTTTAAATTTTCTTTCATCTATCCATTTGTTGTTTTTCATTATTCTTAAATATATTCTTTGTGTATTTAATTCTGTATCTATTTCATTTAATATTTCTATATTATTTTTATTACATTTACTTAAATACATTATTTTTTCTAGCATATTATACATACTTTTTTTATATTCTGTCCCAATACTAAATTTTTCTGTTCTTGGTAATTTTATTATTGTTTCTATCATATATTGTATATAATTTTCTGTTTTTGGTATTAATATAAGTTTATTTTCCTTCAATTTTTCCTCCAAATATATTTTTACTACTGTTACTTTTATGTAATTCTATTAATGCTTTTGTGTATTTATCTTCTTTTTCTAAATATCCATCTAATTCATTTTTACATATATAACAGTCTCTCTTTTTTTCTTTTATTTCATTTTTTATTGTTCCTTCATTTCTATATATTTCTTCTATTTTTCCTTTTTTATTATCAAAATCATATACTATAAATGAATATCTTTTTCTTTTTAATATTTTTTCGTATTTTTCTATTGCACTTTTTGGGAATCCTGCTTTGCAAATTCCTTCTTTCATGCATGTTAATTTAAAGTCTAATATTTTATTTAATAATATTGCATCTCTTCCTATTGCTATATAAAAGTTTCCACAACTTATTAATATTACATATCCTTCATTTCTTTCTTGTAATATTTCTATCATATTTGAAAATTTCATTTTTCTCCCTTCTGGCTTTTTATAAAATTTTCTCAAAACATTATAAAAACGCCAACACCTCGTGTTGGCGCCAACGCCTCGTGAAAAATTTATCTATTCCCCTCTTTCGCTTTCGCGTCCTCGGAGAATATATAAATTTTTCACTTAGCGAACTCCGTCCGCTAAGAATATTTTTTTCTAAATTTCTACATGTTTTTCTAGTTCCTACTTTTTATAGTTTCATTTGCTCTAGCGCTCAGTCCTACTAATAAAGTGAGGGGCGAGAGCCATAGAAAGTGAAGGCGAAGCAAGGAATGTTGTTGACACGATCGTCTGCCCTTGGGTTGCCGCTGTAAGCGTCGCTATAACTGCCTCCACGATAAACTCGAATGATGGTGAAGTCGGCCTCTAATGTCCAATCAACTACATTTCCTGCTAAATCAAAAATATTTTTTACATCAAAGCATCCTGTTGCTGCTGGTTTGTCAGTCTCAGGATAG
>CANROK010000070.1 GCA_947632205.1 uncultured Bacilli bacterium | reverse complement strand
CTAATTATAAGGTATATTTTGAGATTAATCACTTTTTTTATGCTTTTTGTTTACACCCGTACTTTGAAAACACGACCGAAGAAAGATGAGAGATTGCATTTTTTACTAATTTGTGCTAAAATAGTTTTTCTGTCAGGGAGGAATATATGATATTAGATTTTACAAATAATAAAGTATCAGCTGAAGAAGTAGGAAAGAAAGTTTTAGTTGTAGACAAAGTATATTATAGATATATAGAAAAAATATACGAAGATTATAAGAGATTTATTGAAAATGATTTATTAATTTTAGTTGAACGTTACACAGATAAACATATGGAAATTCAAAAAGATCCATTTGTATCATTTATTACTAAGGGTTCTTTATTTGAAAGTATTAGAACGGAATTATTAGTAAATTTCTTTAGGGAAAATAAACTTGGCGAAATTAATAGTTTTAGTTACGCTCAAACTACCGATGAAAACGATATTAAATTTAGTTTAAAAAGTCAATTTAATATAACTTTTAATTCGAATGTTACAACTCTTAAACTATTCGAAGCTTGTATGAAAGAAATACCATCATTAGATGAAGTAATGAAAGGAGTAAAAGGAAATATATTATCAAGAATTAAATTAGAAATTATGAAACAACGTAAAGATAATCCTTTAACTTCAGAAATGAAAAAAACTTTAACAAATATAATTCCAAGTTTTGAATTTGATAATCCTTTAGTTCCATATACAATGTATAAATTAATAATTAGTGAATTTAAAAGAAAGAATTTCTATATGGAATATAATGAAGAAGAACGTAAATATTATGCTTTAAATACATTAATTGCTATGCATTTTGATTTAAAAGATATATCTTTAATTACTAATATGAATGAAGATGCAATATTAGATATAACTAATAATAAAGCCAAAAAACTTATAAGAGATTGATTTTAATCTCTTTTTTTGTTATAATTTTACTAGATGGAAAGAACTTTTAGAAAGAGTGATTAGATTGAGTAAAATTAATATTTTTGGTTTAGGTGGACTTGCCGAAAATGGAAAGAATTCTTATGTTGTTGAAATAGATAATAATATTTTTGTTTTTGATTGTGGTCTTAAATATGCAAATTCTAATTTATTAGGTATCGATTATATAATGCCTGATTTTAGTTATTTAGTAAAAAATAGAAAAAGAATAAAAGGCATATTTATTACCCATGGTCATAGTGAAAATATGGGAAGTATTGGAGATTTAGTAAAAGTTTTACCAAATATTAAAATATATGCAACTAAATTTACTAAATTTGTTTTAGAAGAATATGGTATTGATGACAAAAATATTATTGAAATTAAACCACATAAGAAAATAATTTTTGATAATAATATATCAATTTTTTCTCTTTCAGTTTCTCATAGTATTCCCGATGCTGTTATGTATGTAATTAATACAAAAGATGGGGCAATATGTTATTCTGGTGATTTTGTGATTGATCCAACTATGTTGAATCATTATGATATGGATTTAGGTAAAATTGCTTATATTGGAAAACAAGGTGTTTTATGTTTTATGTGTGAATCTACTTTTTCAGAAAGAAAAGGATATACTTCACCTAATCATCGTTTAGAAGAATATTTTAAAGATATTATTAAACATAATGAACAAAGAATTTTATTTTCTTTATTACCTTATCATTTATATACAATTAATGATATATTTAATGCTGCTAGAAATACGCATCGCAAAATTATAATTATGGGTAAAAAATTACAAAATGTAGTTAATTTTGCCATTAAAGAAAATTATTTAGAAGTAGAAAATGGTATTATTGGAGATTTATCTAATGTTAATGATGATAATGCTATATTACTTATTAGTGATGAGAGAGCTAATCCTTATGCTAATATAAGTAAAATATTACATGGCTATGATAAGTATATTAACTTAAAAAATAGTGATACTATAGTTTTTGCAGAACCAAGATATGATAATAACGAGAAAGCATTAGTAAAACTTGAAAATGAACTTGCTAAATTTGGTTGTAATATTATTAATTTACCAAGTGATAAAGTTATTTTACATCATCCATCTAGTGAAGATTTAATGGTTATGATAAAACTAGTTCAACCAAAATACTATATGCCAGTTAAAGGTGAATATAGATATATGGTAAATAATGCTAATCTAGCTAGTAGATTAGGTATAAAAACTAGTAATATAATATTAAAACAAAATGGAGAAGTAGTAACTTTTGAAAATGGCGTATTAATAGATAAACATAGTAAAGTAAAAGTAAATGATATTTTAATTGATGGTTTATCTAATGAAGATGTTGGTGAACTTGTTATTAAAGATAGGGAAATGTTATCAGAAAATGGTATTGTTTTAGTAAGTGCTACTATTTCTAAAAAAGATAAAGTTTTATTAGTAGGTCCCGAAATTACAACAAGAGGATTCATTTATGTTAAAGATAGTAAAGATTTAATATTAGAAATAAAGAATATATGTGAAAATATTATAAATCGTAATATTACCCCAGCATTTGTGGATTATAATAAAATTAAAGTAGAAATAAGAGAAGAATTAAGTAATTATCTATATGAAGAAACTGAATGTAAACCAATGATAATTGCTGTAGTTCAAGAAGTATAAAATATTAAAAATCATCCATTATATTATTAGGGTGATTTTTTTATGGCAAAGAAGGAAAGCAAGGAAGTAGAATTTTTAAATTTCATTTATAAGGGAGCAGATATGGGTGTTATAGGTATAGATAATGTTATAACTAAAGTTCAAAATGAAAAATTAGAAAAATTATTAAAAACAGAAAGAGAAGAATATGAAAATATTAAAAAGGAAACAGAAAATGTTTTAAAGAAATATGGAAGACAAACAGAAGAAATAGGTACCATGGCAAAGATGAGTACTAAGATGATGAGTGAAATGGAAATGCTTAAAGATAATAGTGATCAAACTATTGCCAAAATGATGATGGAGGGCTCTAATAAAGGGGTTATTGAAATTCAAGAAAAGATTAATAATTATAAAGTAAAAGATGCCGAAATTATTGTTTTAGCTAATAAATTAAAATCAACAATAGAAAACAATATAGATGATTTAAAAGAATATTTATAAAATCTAGCCGTAGCGCTATTTTTTAATGATTTTTATTAAATTTTTGTTGACAATTACTTCTAGTTAGTATTATACTTAAGAAGTAATGCCCGATTAGCTCAGTCGGTAGAGCGCACGGCTGTTAACCGTTAGGTCGTAGGTTCGAGTCCTACATCGGGCGCCATTTAAAATTTAACTCTCTTTATAGAGAGTTTTATTTTTTTATCATATATGATATACTTATAACAAGTATTGAAAAGTGTGAAAGTATGAAAAAGTTAAATTTATATAATTTGTTTTATATTTTTATAATAGGTAGTATATATGGTTGGTTAATTGAGGGAATTTGGACCCTTATTAAAAAAGGATTAATAATTAATCATTCGGCTTTAGTAATTGGTCCTTTTAATATGGTATATGGGGTATGTGCTGTTTTACTTACGGCTTTACTTTTGAAATATAAAGATGATTCTAAAATAAAATTATTTATTATTGGTTTTATTGGGGGAACTATTATTGAATATTTACTTAGTGTAATTATAGAATTATATTTAGGATTTCCAGCTTGGAATTATTCAAAAAAGTTTATGAATATAAATGGGCGTGTATGTCTTCCATATTCTTTGTTTTGGGGAGTAATATCTATTGTATGGATAAAATATATTTATCCTGTTATTGAAGATTTTATAAACCAAATTAATAAGAAAAAAGGTATAATATTTATGAAAGTTTTAGCAATATTTATGATATTTGATTTTCTTTTTACTCATAGTGCTATAGTCCGTGCAAAAAAGTGGGATATGGGAATACCACCTCAAAATAGTTATGAGGAATTTTTAGATAAAACATTTAATAAATATTATTTAAAAAATATGTTTAATGATAATTGGACTAAATAAAAAAAGCAATAATTTTTATATTGCTCTAATTCTAGCTTTACCAACTGTTATAATATCAAATTCTTGATAATTAATTTTACTAACATCACTAATTTGATACTTATTTTTAAAATAATTAATTAAATTTACAAAAATATTAATTGCTGTACTATTATTTCCTAACTTTATTTCATTTATAAATGGAATTAAGTAATTTTGTAACACTTCTTTGGCTAAAGCATTTTTATTTTTTTCTTTTCGAATATTATTACATACTACTGGACTTATTAAATCATATTCTACTAATAAACTTATATAATTTTGTTTCATATATTTTTCTCTAAAATTACGACAATAACTTAATAAATCACAATCATCTTCCATATGTAAAATATCACGAACTAAAGTAGTGAAGAAACAACCGCTTGGTTGAAATTCATTTGGTTTTCTAGTTGTTTTTTTAGGATCTGGTACAAGTTCTTTGCATCCATCTTTGGTAGGGCTTACAAATATTCTTTTATTTTCACAATAATATAAATTACTATTAAAAAAATCTGCTTTATTTGGATTAAAATAAGCACAATTACCACATTTATAATCTTCCATGTTAAATTATCTCCTTTTTATGGGTAAATATAATAATTCCATTTTTAATTTTTGTCAAGTTATGGTATACTTTTATTGGTGATATTATGGAAGAGCTTTCATTAATTGATGTATATGGTGATGTTTTAACTAGTAAAGAATATATAACTGATCCTGCTATAGCTAGAGATGATGAAATAAAACAATGTATTTTAACTCTTTTAACTCCTGAAAAAAGTGCTCTTTTAGTTGGTAAAGCCGGTATAGGTAAAACAGCCATTGTTGAAGGTCTTGCTTATAGAATTCAAAAGAATATGGTACCGGAGGCCTTAAAAGGATGGACAATTATCAAAATTAATGTAGCAAGTTTAATTGGTACAACTACAAATGATAATAATACCCAAAGTAAATTAGAAGTAATTATAAATGAAATATCTAAAAAAGAAAAAACAATTTTATTTATTGATGAAACACACTTACTTGTTAATAGAAGTGGGGGAGTAGATTTTGCCAATCTATTAAAACCAAGCTTAGATAGAGGCGCAATTAAAATGATCGGAGCTACTACTAATGAAGAATATGAACAATATATTTTAAGAGATAGAGCTTTTTTAAGAAGATTTCAAAAAATAGATGTTTTAGAAGCAGATCAACCTACAACTGTCAGAATATTAATGGGAACTTTACCAAAATTAGAAAAACAAATTGGTATAAAAATTAAATATCAACCATTTCAAACTGAAAAATTCATGAAGTTTATTGTAGCAATGACTGATGAATATAAAAGAATTTATGAACTTTCTAGTAGATATCCAGATATTTGTTTAACTATAGTTTCTAATGCTTTTACATATGCTCTATATGAGAATGCTAAAGAAGTATCATGTAAACATTTTTATCAAGCTATCTGTAATGCAAAAAGTGTTTATCCCGATGTTTTAGTTAAAGAAAAAGAAAGATTCAAAACTGAATTTGCTGATTTTATTAGAAATGAAAATATTGATTTAAATGCAATAGGTTAGAAATTAACCTATTTTTGTTGCATTTTTAGTTATTTTTTGATATTATTTAATCGTTATGGCGGACTTGGTGAAGTGGTTAACACGCCGGATTGTGGCTCCGGTATGCAAGGGTTCGATTCCCTTAGTCCGCCCCATAAGGGTTATATAGTTCATAATTGTTTAATTATGAGCTTTTATTTTTATTAAAGATGTCAATTAATTATTAAAATAGTGCTTAATCTATGTTAAAATATTTACAAGAAGAATATTATTTTAAATTGATTAATCGCGTCTACTAATTATGAAAGGAGGATCAAAATGTTAGAAAAAAATAATGCTGAGATGATTAAAGAAATCAAAGATATAATTTTGAGTAGTAGGCAAAAAGTAGCTTATGAAGTTAATAATACTATGTTATGTGCATACTGGAATGTTGGTAGAATTATTGTTGAAAATGAACAGAATGGTAATATTAAAGCAGAATATGGGAAACAAATTATGAAAGAACTTTCTAA
>CANROK010000069.1 GCA_947632205.1 uncultured Bacilli bacterium | reverse complement strand
AATGACACCAATGACACGAAAAAATGGGATACCCTCCCAAAAATTGCTGTCATGCTGTCATAAGTCATAAATAAAAATAGTATGAAATTATTTTAGTTTCATACTATTTTTTGTTCTACCAACTATCCAATCCATAGATACATTATAAGTTTTACAAATATAATATAAATTGCTGGTATTAATTAAATAATGTCCTGTTTCATAACCACTATATGTAGTTTGAGAAATCTTACATTCATCTGCTAATGCTTGTTGAGATAAATTAAGTTTAGTTCTTAATTCTTTTAATTTTTTACCTATCTTAACTTTGTCAGTTTCAAACTTACCATATTTTATATTTCTTCTTATTAGCCCACAAACAAAATCTAACGAATAATCATACATATTGCAAAATTTAATTAGTTTTGGCAAAGGTATAGAATCATGGGCAGTTTCCCATGAACGAACAGCAGCATCTGATACACCAAATATATATCCCAATTCTGCTTGTGTCATTTCTAGTTCTTCACGACACCATCTTAAATTATTTTCAAACATTTTTATATCACCAAAATAATTTTCCCATTAAATTTAGTTTTAACTGTAAAACCGAAGATTATTCGTTAAAAAAGTGATATAATAAAAATAGGTAAGTTTAGAAAAATATAGAAATGAGGAGCTGAAAATGAAAAAAACTACTAGTAGTATTGATGAAAAAAGCAAAATAATTATTAAAAATGCTACTGAAGAACTTACTAATACACTTAAAGTATTAGATTTAGAGTTTGAAGATTTATCTTGTTTTATTGAAGATTTATCTAATGATGAAAAAGATAAAACGATAGCTATTACTATTAATAAGTTGCTAGAAAAATTAAAGCACAACTTAACAATAGAAACTTATCGTAAAATTACAAAAGATGTTGATGAAATGACAGACTTCTATGATAGCAAAAAAGATGGATTTGAGTCAGTTATAGAAGAAGGAGATCAAATTGCTAATGACCTACTATTTAAAGTTATAGGTTATAAAGGACAACAATTTGATTTACCGATAGATATATCTTGTATCAAGAAGTATTGTTTATCAGCAGAAATAAAAAAAGAACAAGTTTATGATGTTCTTATGTGGATTATTATTAGATATATTGCCATAGATACTCGTATTTCTTGGCAAGAATACCTAGATAATTTAAACGAAAATAGACAATAAAAAATAGTAGTAAATTAAGTAGTAATTAGCAGTACCATCTAAACTTACCTATTAATTATGGAATAAAGTTTTATACTTTATTCTTACATCTACCTACTATTATTAAATAAAATTATAACATATTTCGACAAATTTTAACACTACTTTTATGTAAAAAAGTTTAAAAACGAATTAAATTTGTCAAAAAAGATACAAAATCAACTGTTTATAGCAGTCAGAATTTAAGTCTTAAAATAGTAAAGAAAGGAGGAAAATATGCCAAAAAAAGGAGAAAATATCACTAAAAGAAAAGATGGAAGATATGAAGCTAGATATGTAAAGGAACGAGATCAGTTTGGAAGAATCAAAAAATATGGATTTGTATATGCTCAAAGTTATTTAGAAGTAAAGAAAAAGCGAGAAGAAAAATTAAAAAATTTTAAATTAGATAATAAAACAAATTCATTGTATTTAAAAGACAACTTTTCTGATTCTATTATTTCTTGGTTTGATACTAAAATTTCTATAAAAGATTCAAGTTATACAAATTATTATTCAATTATTTATTCTAAAATTATTCCTTTTTTCAAAGATACGAAAGTTATCAATGTTGATGAAAGAAATATTATAGAATATATAAAATCACTTCAAGGACAGAAGTTAAGTAATAAAAGAATAAGAGATATACTATTAGTTTTAAAACAATTTTTAGAGTATAAAAATATTCATATTAAATTTGAAATGCCAAAAGTTTCTCAAAAAAAGATTATAACTTTTAATGATAAGGAACTAGCCATTATTGAAAAAGCAACTAGAAATACTAATGATGTTAAAGTTTTTGCTATTTTGTTTGTTCTATTTTCAGGTGTCCGTATTGGAGAACTTTGTGCTTTAACTTGGAAAGATATTGACCTTGATAATAAACTGATCCATATTACTAAAACTTTAATTAGAGTTAAAAATAAAGATATTAACTCTAAATTTAAGACAAAGATAATTTTAGATACTCCTAAAACTCAACATTCAATTAGAGATATTCCAATAAACGATACTATACTACCTTATTTAGAAAAATTTAAGAAAGATGATAATTGTTATTTTTTAACAGGAAATAATTGTTTTATGACTACTAAAAAATACTATTTATTTTATCTTAAATATCTTGAATCATTATCAATAAAGAAATATAAATTTCATATTTTAAGGCATACTTTTGCTACTCGTTCTTTACTATGTGGGGTGGACATTAAATCGTTAAGTGAAATTTTAGGTCATTCTAGTGTTAAAATCACTTTGGATTTATATGTTCATGTTAAAGATAATGAAAAACTATTTCAAATCAATAAATTAACATTTTTAAATTTATCGCAGTCATATTAAAAAGTCTAAAACTCAAATGTTTGGGCTTTTTTTATAGCTTTTAAAAGATAAATTTAAAGTATAAAACTTTATTCCAAATCTTGCTTAAAGGGAGGTAACATGAAAAAGAATAAGCAAAATAAAAAGGGAATTGTTGGCAAAGTATGTAAAATAATTTTCTTTTCCTTTGCATTTATAATTTTACTAATAGCTGGAATAATTATGTATAAAGCAAACACCGATCCAGCAAAAGTACCAGATGTATTTGGCTATAAGCCTATGATAGTATTATCAGGTTCTATGGAAACTTCAATACATACAGGGGATTTAGTATTTGTAAAAATGGTAGATACAACTACTTTAAAGAAAAATGATGTTATAGCATTTAGAAACGAGGCAGACACAGTTACAACTCACAGAATTGTTGATATTGTTTTTGAAGATGGTAAACAATTCTTTCAAACGAAAGGTGATGCTAACAACGCAAATGATAAAAATTTAGTAGCTATGGAAGATGTTGAAGGTTTGTATGTTGGTAGAATTGCAGGAGCTGGGAATTTCTTGATGTTCATGCAAAAGCCAATAGGTTTATTTATTGTTTTATTAGTAATTTTAGTAATCGGTTTATTATGGCTATATATAGTCAGCAGAAGAGATGACAAAAAATATAGAAAAGAAGATGAAAAAGATAGATTAGAATTTGAAGAATTTAAAAGGCAACGAGAATTAGAACGCCAAAAAGAAAATAAGGAAGAAAAATAACCTTATTAATTAAATCGGTATAAAAGGTGGGAATCCTTTTATATATAGAAAATAATATTCTAGAATATTATTCCCAAAAATTTATTGTACGAGGAGGTGAGATAATGAAAAAGAAAACAGTAGTATCAGTAATGGCAGTAGCTATGTTATTTGCAGTTTCACTATTCTTTGTAGGAGGAACTTATGCAAGATATGCAAGTGAGTTTACTGGTGATGCGTCAGTTGATGTTGCAAAATGGAATGTTGCATTAGGTGGTGTAGGTCAACCTTTCGAGTTAACTCTAAGTCCAACGCATAGCGACCATGTTGTTGACGGAAAAATTGCCCCTTCATATACTGCAACAGGTACTATGACATTGAATTTAACTGGTACCGAAGTATCCGTTGATATTTTCTCTAAAATTGATGATTCTCAATTGAAAAGCAGATTGTCATCTTTTGGTATAGATTCTGAATCAATTACAACAAAAGTTTCAGTAAAAGGAAACGGAAAAATAACTGATGAATTTACTCAAAATGGAGATCAAACTGCCCCTTTTGTAGTAAAATTGCCAGAAGGTAAAGCTTTTGAAGAAGCAGATACTCTTACATTAACTGTAACAGTTACATGGGACAATAAAAATGATGAAAAAGTCACATCAGACACAGCTGGTGGAAAATATGCGTATGGTACTGAATCAAACTTAAAAGTTCCTATTACTCTTTATGCTGTACAACATATTGAAGGAGAGAGCTATTCTCCTGCTGGAGCATAAAACTATGGAAGTTTTAAAACTTCCAGTAAAGTTTATAAGATTTTTATAATCTTTACTGGGGGCTTTAATTAAGAAAGAAAAAGTGGTGATAAATATAGATGGATAAGCAAGAAGAAAGAGAACAAAAAGAAAAAAAGAACGAAAAAAACTTTATCGTAATGTTATTGATTCTTATTGCTTTGATTATTCTTATTTTTTTACTTGTTGGAAATATAGGATTTATCGACCATAAACCAAAAATTCCAACAGGTAATGTAGATATTTTTGATATTATCTTCAAAAAAGATTGTGATAATAATTGTAATTGTAATAATGGTAGCTGTAATAATTGCAATAACAATACTGGTGGTAATTCAAATAATAATGGAGGTAGTTCTGTAAATACAGGAGGAAATACAAGTGGAGGATCTAGTAGTGATAATCAAAATACTCCTACTACGCCAGAAGATAAAGATGGTGTAGAAGTATTTGATGAACAAACAGGATATTCGCAAGCTACCCAACTTCATATTTTTACTAACTCAGCTTATTATGTTGTTGATAACAAGATTGCTCCAGCAAGTGAAAATTCTTATCAATTTGTAATAAGAAACAATAATGAATTTAATATAAAATATGATTTAGATTTGTTTGAAGATAACAAATATAATATCAACATGAAATATCGTTTGAAATTAAATGGTGTATATGTAGCAGGAAGTGATGATGAATGGTTAACTTATGAAGAATTAAAACAAGAAAATATTGGTCTTGCTGCAAATACTTATGATGTTTATACATTAGACTGGAAGTGGTTTGAATCAAGTAATGATACAGAAGTAGGTACAAATATCAATTCTAATTATAAATTAGAGTTAAAAATTACAGCTTCTGGGTATTAAAAAGAAAGAAGGTGTAATAAGTGGCTACAAGAAGAAGATATAGATTAAAAAAACGAGTTAAAAACTTTTTGATATTTTATACAATCGTATGTGTTCTCTTTGTGGCAAGTTACACCTTATCAAGATATGTTGAAACATCGATAGGAATAGGTGGTATAGATATAGCAAAGTTTAATGTATCAGTAAATGATATAGATGTTACAGATGGCACACCGATTAAGTTTGATTTTAATGATTCAAAAACTTTTGCAAAAGGAAAAATAGCACCAAATAGTAGAGGATATTTTGAATTTACAATAAATCCAGATGGTACAGAGGTAAGTTTAGAATATGAAATTAAATTTATGTTAGAGGAATTAGATGAGGATTTTAAATTAGAATATTTTACTGTAAATGATGGTAAAACACATTATGATATAACAGATGGAAATATAGCAAAAAATGATTTACTTCTTCCAACGACAGAAACTGGTTTCACAGATGCTGACAAAATAAATATAAAAGTATATTGGTATTGGGATGAACAAGATGAAATATTAAATCCAGATATAGATATTTACGACAATAAAGATATGAACATTTTGGTTATTGTAAAACAAAAGATAAATTAAAAAGTTAAGGAGGTAACAATGAAAAAGTATAAATTAAAAAAGAAACCTTGTATTTTATTAGTATTTAGTATAAGTATTTTATTCTTATTTACTTTTAATGTTACTTCCAGTAGATATATGGGAGAGCTTGAAGGTAAAGCAGAAGATATAGTGGCTATACCTATTATTAGTTTGGATAATCCAACATTTACTTATACAAATAAAAAAATGTTACCTGGAGATGTAGATGAATCAGATTTCTTTGTTAGTAATTATGATAAAGATAATAAGACAAATGAAGTTTTAATGAAATATTATTTAAAGGTAACATTAGATTCAGAAATACCTGTCAAAGTTACTTTAACAGATAAAGATGGTAAAGAATTAAAATTATTAGATGATAAAAGAACAGAAGAATATGAATTACCTTATGATGAGATGATGAAAACCAAGTATCATATTAAAATTGAATGGGATAAAGAAGATAATAATTATGAATATGCTGGTAAAGATATAAGTCTTACTATTGATTTAATTGCAATACAAGTAGTGGATGGTGATGCTTAAAATGAA
>CANROK010000068.1 GCA_947632205.1 uncultured Bacilli bacterium | reverse complement strand
CTTTTTTATGCTTTTTTTCTTTTTTCCTTTCTTCCCACACCTTTCTTATAAATTATCAACAAACATATTATTCTATGAAAAAGTAATGTAAAATAAAATTGCAAATATGCATATTATTCCTATGAAAAATGTGTAAATATTGCATATTATTCCTAGGAAAAATATGCAAAATAATTGTAAAAATATAAACAATATGTTAAAATTATATAAAGAAAGAGGTGCTATATGTTAGAAAGAAAAATAAGTAAAGATTTATTAAATTGGAAAAATAACCCAAATAAAATGTGTTTATTAATAAAAGGAGCTAGACAAGTAGGTAAAACTTTTATAATAAATAAATTTTGTCTCGAAAATTATAAAAATTATATTTATATTAACTTTTTTGAAAAACCATCTTTTAAGGACATATTTGATGGTAATCTAGATTATGAAACAATTTCTAAACAATTATCATTATTTTTTCCAGATATCGAATTAATTGAAAATGAGACTGTTTTAGTATTGGATGAAATTCAAGAATGTCCTAATGCAATAACTGCTTTAAAATTTTTAACAATAGCAAAAAAAATTGATGTTATTGCAACCGGTTCATTATTAGGTATTAATTATAAAGAAGTCCCATCATATCCAGTAGGTTATATTGAACATTTAGAAATGCATTCATTAGATTTTGAAGAATTTTGTTGGGCTAATGGAATAAAAGAAGATACATTTAAAGATTTAAAAGAATATTTTATAAATTTAAAACCTGTACCTACAGCAATGCATAATAAAATGTTAGAATTATTTAAAGAATATATAGTTGTAGGTGGGATGCCAAGAGTAGTGGATGAATATATAAATACACATAATTTTGCTAATGTTTTAAATCTACAAAAGGGTATATTAATTGATTATGAAAATGATATTATAAAATATGCTCCGGATAGTGATAAAACTAAAATTAAAAATTGCTTTTTTTCAATACCAAAACATTTAGCTAAAGATTATAAAAAATTTCGCTATAATTTAGTAGAAACTGGAGGAAATAGTAGGAAATATGCTAATAGTTTGATCTGGTTAAGTGATGCTAATATAACAAGTTTCTGTTATAATTTAAACAATTTAGAGTTACCATTAGAAGGTAATTCTAAAACAGATGTTTTTAAAATATATATGCGTGATACTGGACTTTTAATGGCAATGTTAGAAGATGGATATCAACAAGAGGTTATAAATGGTAATTTAGGTATTTATAAAGGGGCTATTTATGAAAATATAATCGGAGATATATTTGTAAAAAATAATAAAAAATTATATTATTTTGAACATAATTCAACTTTAGAAATAGACTTTATTATAAAATTAGATAATATACTAACTGCAATTGAAGTTAAATCAAGTGAAAATACTAAATCTAAATCATTAAATAGTTTAATAAATAATTGGAATGTTCAAAAAGGTATAAAATTATCTACTAAAAATGTAAGTATTATTTCTGACAAAATTATAAATATACCTTTATACATGGCAATATTTTTATAAAATTATATTAATATTTATTCGTTATAAATTTGTTAATATAAAACCCTGTTTTTATAATTAAAAAACAAGGCTTTATCATATATAATTATTTTAAAATTTAATAAAAAATGATTTATAAATATTAAAAAAGTGAGAAAATCGATTCTCACTTTTTGCTAAATATTAGAAATTCTGACCAACATTAGTTATATAGTTTCTAATATCGCTTAGTTTTTAATTAACTCTATTTGCAGACATAGTTTTTATTATCCATATATTCTAAAAATACATCTTTAGTAAGTTCTTTATCTCCACTTAAAGATTTATGGTAATTATTTATTGTTATAGTGTTATCTTTACATTTTACATTTTTAGAATCACTCGTAACACTAAAGTTTTCACACATTTCTTCAGCTAAACTTTTATCTTTAAATGTCATTACTGATTTTGCATTTATTACTATACCATCTTTATCTATTTCTGCAGTTGTTTCTGTTTTGTACTCATTACCTTCTTTATTATTCTCATATGTACATGTTATTGTTTCAACAGATTTTTTACATCCACTTAAAAGAAATATTATTAAAAGTAATGATATTATTTTTTTGCTCATTTTTTCTCTTTCTATTTAAAAAAGGATTTGCATCCTTTTTTAATTATTTAACGATTGATGAATTTTCAATTGTAATAGTATAAGTTGAATCATTATTAGCATCAGTTAATTCTAATTTTAAATTATCACTATTAGATGCTTTATGATCAATCCATAGAACAAATTCACCATTTTCTTCGTTTATCCAATCAATTTTATATGATTTACTTGATGTATTAATTGTATTGATTTTTCTTCCTACATTTACAGAAATAGCATACCATTCAGCTGGAGATACTGCTCCTGAGTTTCCTAAAACAAATGAAGATAATGTTTTATTATTACTATCTGTAGGATAAATTGTTATTTTTGCTGTAGATTCTGTTAATGATGTGAATTCATATCCTAATCTGTCTTGATTTACTTTATAATATTCAGTATCATATGTGAAATTAGTTGCACTAGCACTTGAATTTCTTTCAGTGAGATTTGAACTATTAATAGTAATTCTATCAACATCATCTACTAAAACAAATGTTACATCGATAGGTTTAGCATATTTATCAAATGATTCATCACTAGCAGCTGCTACTGCATCAGGATCAAACGCAAATGTAATAGTTAAAGCTGGTAAACCAGTTTCTGAATCTTTTATTCCAAAATCACCATTTTCTTCATCAGCATTAAACCATAACATAAATGCAGTATCTGATTTAGAACCAAATCTCTTAGCACCTTCTATATCTTCTTGTCTAATACCATATTTATTATATTTTTTGTTACCAACATAGTCTAACTCTTTCTTTAAATAATTTGGATTAACACCTAAATCAAATAATATACCAAACCATTTACCTTCATTAGATTGGCCATTTTGAAATGGATCACCGAATTCATTAGTATAATGAATGTAAACTTTACCATCTTTTAATTCGGTTGTTAAACCATCTTGATTAACAAATTTTTGAATTTCCTCTGTTGATAAACCATTTAAAGTATCTAATTCAACATCAGTGACTTTTTCATTTTCTTCAGATAATGTTGTTACGTCTTCAGCTACATTAATTGTTGATTTTACAGTTATATTTAAAGGTACTGATTCATTATTATTATACACATGACTCAATGCAAATTGATGTCCAGTCTCACTGCTACTTTGAGTAGGATTTACCCAAATTACAATATAATTTTTAATTTTTAAAGCATCCTCAGAATTTAAATGACCAGCTGGACTTATGTTTTGTTCAGGAATATTATTAACTTTAATTTTGCTACTATTAGACTTATCTGTTCCTAATCCTAAATCAATAACAAGACCATAATTAGTAGTTCCAGGATTTTTCTTAAATACAACATTAACTGTGTTACTGTTTTTATCAAATGTTATAGTATCAATTGCTTCAGTAGCATAGCCACCAGTATTATGAATAGTAGGAGTTACTCCATTTAATTCAAGATTTTGAACTTTAACAACACATTTGTCATTTTCATGACCAGATTCTCCAAAATTACATTTGTTATCACTAGTACCATTCTCTAATACTATATATGTATATTCATGTGTTTCTGTTTTCTTTTCTAATCCAACAGTTTTTTCAATAGTAGTTTTAGCTACAAATTTTTTAGTATCAGTATTTATAGTAAATTCTTTTGTTGAAGAATTATAACTAACTTCATTAGTATATTTCTCATCAATTACAACTGCAGTTACTTTATTATTATCATTATCTTCTATATCTTTAATTGTTTTGTTTTCAATTTCTTTAACTACTAAATTAATAATTACACTTGCATTAGTTTCTTCAGAAACAATCATATAAGTAGCTTTAGTATCAGCTAACCAAATAACAAATGCAGTATCACTAGTAGATCCTAATAATTTAGCATCTTCATTTGTTCCTTTAATACTATTTGTTCCATCTGCAATTTTAGTTATAGTTAAAGCTTTTGCTTCTTCACTAGGATTAATTCCTAAATCAACTATAACTGCAATCCATTTATGATCACTTGTAAAATATGTACTAGAACCTTCAGCAGTAAATGATTCAAGTCCTTTCTCACGATTAACTTGTTGTATAACTACATCATAAGTTCCTTTAGTTTCACTCTCAGTAGTTGTTAATTCAACGCGATTCATATTATTTTTGAAACTTTGATTTGCCCCAGCTGCATTACCATTTAAATCGCCTTTAAACACATCAACTGCATCAGCTTTATCTACAGTTAAACTTAGTTTTGGTGTTTCATCAATAAATTCAAAATGAACTTTAAGTGTTTCATCAACATTTTTAAATTCAACTGTTTTACCATCTTTAGATTCATTTAATAAATAAACATATTCATATACAGCTGTTGCACCATATTGTGTACTATTTGAATTGTTTTTAAAGTTACTGTCACTATCAACAGTAGCATTCTCAACACTTAAATTAAGTAATAAAGCAACTTGTTTATTTGTTCCTTTAAATTCTTTGTCATGTCTAATAGTAACTACATAACTATAGTCTTCATCTTTAGTTGCTTTATGTTCATTAATTTCAATTGAACTTACAGCATTTTTATTCCATAGTTCATCACTAGTTTTTGAAGCAGTCTTAGATGCTACAGCGTTTACAGAGTTTAATTGTAATAATTCTGTAATTGTCCAGTTATTATCGCCTAATTTTGTTTCATCTAGAGTTTCTCTAGTTGCAACTTTTTTATCTCCATTTACAGTAAATTCAACTTTTTTAACATTTTTATCATCTGTATAGAAAATATTAATGTATTTTCCATTAATAGTAGCAGTAGCAACTTTAACATCACAATCTGTTAATATTACTACATCGTTACTCTTATCTTCAGGAATTTTTACATCATTTGAGAAAACTACTTTTCTATAATTATATGCAATTTCTATTTTTTGTAATTCTTTTGAATCTTTTTCTTGAATTGTTAATTTATCCACACCTTTATAAGTTTCATTAACCCATATAAGGTATTCATTACTACCAGTATTTATCATTGAAGTACCTAAAACTAAAGTTGTGCCATTTAATTTTATTACATCATCTTTTTCAACTGGTTTATTTGTTTTTATTAAAACAGGTATCCATTTTTGTGAATCATTACCAGCTTTTATATTAGAATATGCTAATAGAGGAGTATCTTCTGTTAAAGTTAAAACGTTTTTATTAGCATTAAATTCAACTTTTGCAGCACTTGTATTATAAGTGTTATATTCTTTAGCTAAAGTAGAAGCTAATTCAATATCTCCTGTGGCTAATGTTACATTGGCAATACTTAATGGAGCTTTTTCATCAACGAAAATTTCAGCAGTTCTTCCACCAGGTAATGTTTGTTTATCAACATATTCACCATCATTGTAAATGTCTTTATTTGATATGTGTTCATCTTTTAAGTCACCTATTAAATGAGTCATTTCGATATTTATAGTACTCTTTGCTAAATTACTATTATCTTTTGCATTAGTCCATTTATTTGATGAATCTTTATAGATTAATGCTGCCTTTTTATCAGTAAATAATTCTCTATATGTTTTTCCATATTCTACATCATTTAATAAATCATCCATTGCATCTTGTAAATCTGCTGATGAGATTGAATTTACATATACGTATTTTCCATAGATATAAAGGTTTTCTGGGATTTCTTGACTACCAACATTTATTGTTGCTAGATTATTTAAATCTTCAGTAGTCATTGTTTTTGCATTAACATTCATTACACCTAGACTTGCTGCAACAGCTAGTAGTAATGATGCCTTGACTATTTTTTTCATACTACGTATTTCTTTTCCTTTCTTTATTTTTTTATCTCTTTGTAACTGGATAGTACTTATCTCCAATTGCTATTTGTGCTATTCTTAATTCTGTACCTTTTTTAATTCTTATAAATCCAAATGATTTACTATAAGTTCCTAAAAGATCAGTATTTGAACTTCCAAATAGGCCAGCAACTGTAGATGTTATATCTTTGTTACCTTTATATATTTTTACATTCCATTGTACACTTAATGCATCGCCATCATCTAATACCTCATAAGTGTATTTAACTTCAACCCATTTAGCAGTTAAAGTAATATCACCTGATACAGGTTTACTAAAGTCATATTTAGTTTCACCTA
>CANROK010000067.1 GCA_947632205.1 uncultured Bacilli bacterium | reverse complement strand
CTACTGCTTCTTTAGCATGGAATGTTCAACTTGATGGGAAAGTAACTAGCACTTCTTTAGAAGCATATACTTGGGGTCAAGGTCTCGACTTTATTGTACGACCAGTATTCTATCTAACTACTGGTATTACTTTAAAAGAAGGAACAACAGGAGATAAAAATAATCCGTATAGAATAGAAATGCCTGAACCAGATATATTGAAAGAATTAAGAAAGAATGATACAGCAAGTTTTATATCTGATGAATTAGTTGGAGGAATGTACCGTTATCAAGGAACAGATGGAGTAAATAATTGGATATGTTTTGGAACAACAAGCAATTGTGGTACAAATGATGAAGATATAGATAAATACATGTATAGAATAATCGGAATAACACCAGAAGGAGAACTAGCTTTAATAAAAGAAACAGGATTGGATTATTATTCAATGAACAAAAATTATAAAACAACAGATTGTGGAACTGATGGTTCGCAATGTTCATGGCCTAATTCATTATTATTTAAACGATTAAATGGATTATTATGTGCATTTGGTGATTTAAAATGTACAGGTGATACAAACATATTCGTAAAAGATAGTATTTATAATAGCGCAAAATATAAATATTTAAATGAAGGGAGTATATGGTTAGACAAAATAAGTAATCATATATGGAAATACGGAGATACAAATAAAAAGAATGGTAATTATAATGGAGATACCATATATGCAATAGAGAGTCAATTTTCAGATAGTGTAGAAGCTAAAATTGGCTTACAATACATACATGATTATTATTATGCATACAAAACTAGTGAAAGCGATGTTGGGAATCCCGGAAGTTATAAAAATGCTAAAAATGCATGGATACATTTAAGCAAAGATGGAATTTCAAAAATAACTTGGGAATGGTTAATTAGTAGATATGGTATTAGCGGTAGTGATATCCGTGCATATACTATTTTATCTCCCGGAACTGTGGGTGATTCCACAATAAACCTCGGAGGTGGTGTTCGTCCTGTATTCTATCTAACAACAGATATTACCTTAAAGAAAGGAACAACAGGTGAAAAAACTAACCCTTATATAATAGAGTAATATTAAGTTAATTATATTAGCAAGTAGATTATTCTGCTTGCTTTTTCTCTGGAAATAATTGACTTTGTTTTTACTTTTTTATATAATTTTTATGAGAGGATGATGTTATGAGTGATATGCAAAATCCGATTTTAGTAAAATTAAAAATGAAAAATTCTTATAAAAGTGCCTTATTTATTATTGGCTTGTTAATAATCTTTTTAATAGTTATATATATTATGTATATGTTATATGATAGAGTAATAGATAATGAAGATATAGAAGTTAAAGGAATGATATCAATTAATTATGCTGATGGTAAAAATTTTAAAGTTAATAAAATTGATACTTTAAAATTTTCTGTTAGTAATAATGCTGATAAAGTAAATTATTATAATATTGGTTTTTCTAAGATAAGAGGAACTGGTAATTATCGTTTAATTACTAATGATAAAGTTGTTATGGAAGGTGTATTAAATACAGTTGATGAAGTAAATGCTTTAGAAGTAGGACTTGATGCTGGTGATACAAAAATTTATACTTTAGAAATTATTAATGATGGAAGTGAACCACTTAAAGGAAATATCAATATAAGAGTTCAAGATAATAAAATTGTTACATTTGCTGATACTATTTTAAAAAATAACGAAATAAAATTACCTCTTACTATTGTTGGTGAAGAAGCTGCGGTTGAAAATGAAGGGCTAATAAAAGAAACTGATGATATAGGAGTAACTTATTATTTTAGAGGTAATGTTGATAATAACTATGTAAATTTTGCAAATTTAAAATGGCGAATAGTAAGAATTAATGGTGATGGAACTGTTCGTTTAATTCTTGATGGAGTAGCTGATACTTTAGCATCTTATTATAATAGTAATGATAAAAATTATGATTATAGAGATTCAAATATTAATACTTATTTAAAATCATGGTTAGAAGTAGCTATTCCTAATTATAATGAATATTTAGCCAATTCTCAATTTTGCAATGATATGAATAATGATGATGGAACATACTTAAGTTATACAAGAATATATACTAATAAAATTCCTACATTTAATTGCTTAGCAACATCTTTTAATAGTAATATTGGTATTTTAACAATAGATGAATTAGTTTTAGCTGGAGCATCTCCAATCAAAGCCAATACGCAGTTTTATCTATATAATGCAGATATACCGGATGCTTGGTATACTATGAGTGGCGCTAAAAATGATATAACTCATGTTAATTTATTTATGTTTGATAATAAAGGAAATATAAAATCTGATATAAATGGTAGTTTATATCGTTATGTTAGACCAGTAATAAATATAATTAAAAATATTGCTGTTACGGGGGATGGAACAATAGATAATCCATATGTTATAGAATAAAAAGGTTGATTTAAAGCAATCTTTTTATTTTACAAATTTTAATGTAAATTTAGTAATTTGCTTAGTGTAAAATTCATAAAGAAAAATGTAAAATTAACAGCAGATACTTACTATTATTGACATATAGTGTTAGAATATTATGTGAAGAGGTATTTTATGAAAATTTTAAAAGATATATATACATTTGTAAGTTATTTAGATGGAGTGGATATTATTTTTTTAGTAGCAATCGTTACGCTTTTAATTCTTCTAGTAACTTTAATTTATTTTATAAAAATTAATAAAGATGAAGATGATAATATTTCAACTAATAATTCTCCAGGAGGTAAAATGGATGATGATAAAAATAATGATAAAATAAATAATTTAATTGATAATATGATAATAAATAATGATTCAAAAGAAGAATATAATGACGAGGAAGGAGAATTATTAGATTTAGAAGGTCTTACTAAGAAGCTTAAAGAACAAAAAAATAATCCTTCAATTATTCCTTCTACAGAATATGAAAAAGAGCAAGAAGAAAAGGCCATTATTAGTTATGATGAGCTCTTGAAAAAACACAATAATTATGCTATAAATTATGAGAAAGAAGAAAGAAAAGATGATTTAGTTATTAGAAAGGTTGATTTGAGCAATCTTATTAATTCAGAAGTACAAGATGAAATTAAAAATGTTAGAGTAATAAGTTATGAAAAAGAAGAGGCCTTTTTAAGTGCTTTAAAAGAATTAAATCGATTATTAAATTAAGGGTGGTTTTATGAAGTTTTATATTGAAACATTTGGTTGCAAGGTAAATAGTTATGAATCAAATTTTATAAGACAGTCACTAATAAAAAGTGGCTTTCTTTATACTGATAAAATAGAAGATGCCAATATTATTATTATTAATACTTGTACAGTTACAAATACGGCAGATACAAAATGTAAAAAGTTTGTAAGAAGAGTAAGAAGAGAATATAGTAATGTAATTCTTGCAGTAATGGGTTGTAGTGTTCAAAATAATTTTCCTGAATATGAAAAGTTAAATGTTGATATTTTACTTGGTAATATTAATAAAAGTAAAATTGGTAGTTATTTAAAAGAATATTTAAATAATCATCAAAAAATAACTTGTTTTGATAATAATAGAGATTTACCTTTTGAAGATATGGTAATTAATAATTTTGATCATACGAGAGCATTTATTAAAATTCAAGATGGTTGTGATAATTTTTGCTCTTACTGTATTATTCCGTTTATGCGTGGTAAATGTCGTAGTAAAGAATTTAATAAAATAATAGAAGAAGCTCAAGATTTAGTTAAAAATAATCATTTAGAAATTGTTTTAACAGGTATTCATACGGGATCATACAATTATAATGGCAAAGATTTAGTTGATGTTATAAATGCTTTATCTAAAATTGAAGGATTAGAAAGAATAAGATTATCTAGTGTAGAAGTTACAGAACTTAATGATAAGTTTATGGAAATGCTTAAGAATAATAAAAAGTTTTGTGATCATTTACATATTCCTATTCAAGCGGGTAGTGATGAAGTATTAAAAAAGATGAATCGTAAATATGATTTAGAATATTATTTTAATAAAATAGAAGAAATAAGAAAGATTAGACCCAATATTTCGATTACAACTGATATAATTGTAGGTTTTCCAGAAGAAAGTGATAAAAACTTTCAAGATACTTATGATAATGCTGTTAAATTAAAATTTAGTAAGATTCATGTTTTTCCGTATTCTAAGAGAAACGGAACTAAAGCTTGTCTTTTAAAAGAAGTTAGTTCTATAGAAAAAACAAATAGAGCTCATAAATTATTAGAGCTATCAAATATTTTAGAAAAAGAATATCAAGATAAATTTATAGGTCAAAAAGTTGATGTTTTAATTGAAGAGATTAAAGATGGTAAAAGTATAGGTCATACATCTAATTATTTAAAAGTTGAAATACCAGAAATATTAGAAAAAAATAAGATTTATAATGTAATTTACAAATAGATGTCAATATTGTTGAAATTCTTTGAAGCCATATACCTTGTTGTGATATAATTTCCTTAGGATAGGTGAGTTTATGAACTTAGATGATAATAAAATTACAATTATTACCGAAGATAATGAAAAAATAGTGGTTGAAGTTATTGCTTGTGTAAAAATTGGTGAAAAAGATATTTTAGTATATACCGATAATAAAGCAATGTCAAATGGAAATATATCATTAAAAATTAATTCTTTTGTAAAAGAAGATGGTAATGTTTTATTAAAGGATATAACTGAAGATGAAGTAAGGAAAGTTATTGAAGAATTAAGAAAAAGGTTGGTGTAAATAAAAATGAATAATGCAATATATGAAGATTATAATGATTTTACAAAAACTATTAATGGAGTTACAAATAGTTTAGATGGATTAATTGAATTATCCGAAAAAAATTATATAAGAATGTATCTTCAAGTTCAAAAAACAACAGTAGAAGAAGATTTGAAAGAACTTAAGAACCTAAGATATACAATTTTTACTAATTTTGATAATTTAGATAAATTAGTAAAATTAAATAATTCTTCAATTCAACATTTAATTAAAGAAGGACAACAAAAAGATAATAAAAATGCTGAAAAAATTGGAGCTATACTCCAAAATGTCCATCAATTAAGTAAAAAAGCAATGCCAGAATTAGTTGGACAATTGCGTGAATCAATAATTAAAGCATCTCAACTTAGTTCAAAAATATCACTTGCTATTAATAGAGCATTAGAGGATGCTGTTAATAAAGGAAAAATAAGTGAAGAACAAAGACGAGAGTTTTTTGAAAAATACCTTGAATTAGCAGATGGGCTTAAAATGCATAATATTAATTGGAAAAATATTGAAAATGCTGAACGTATAGAACATATTGATCCAACTATGGAACAACGTAAAGAAGATAACCGAAATGTAAGAAAAGAATTATCTGATGTTTATGACGAAAAGAAAGATAAAGTAGCTGAATTAGAAAGAGCAGTTGCTGATTTAGATTTAGTTTTAAGAACAACTTATAGTTATCCTAAAGAAGAAGAGAAAGAACAAGCTGAAAAAAATTTAAAAACTGTAAAAAGAGAAATTAAACCAAAAGAGATTTCTGTAACGATAGAAGGATTAGAAAAATTAAAAAATTCAGCATTATTAAAAGAAAATTTAAGTTATATTCAACAAGTTTTAAATGATAATCCAATTGTTTATAGCAAAAGTGGTGGTAAAAATGTTGGAAAAATACAAGAGTTAATTATTCAAGTAGAAGAATTATTAGAACAAGCTCTTGAAATGGAAGAAAGAAAAACTTCTAAATTATCTGAAGAACATGAAAAAGGTGCCAAAGGATATGAAGGAATTGTTTATGCAACAGAAGCTTTAAAAGCTAATAAAGAAGTAATTAGTCAAAACAATGATATAAAAAAACAAGGTGTTTATGCTGAAAAAGAAATTGTACAATTTAATAAAGAATTGCAAGAAAAATTAGAAAAAGCTAAAAGAGATGGAGCAACTCCTCAAGAATTAATCGAATTAGAAGATAAGTTAAGAGCAGAATTTAAAGTTTGGGGTTCTGATTTATTATATGAACAAGGTGGTACTTACTATCGTGGGGAATTTCAAGAATTACCTAAAGAATATCAAGATATTAAAAGTGTATTAGAAAATAGTTCAGCTCTTAGAGAGGCCTTAAATGGAAAAACCAAGTCATATCAAAATATAACGGATGAGATATATGCAAATGTTGAAAGGGGCTCTAGATAAAATGCAATGTCATCAGTTTAAGAAACTACATAAGAAAATGTGTAGTTTTTATTATGTGTAAATGATAAAATAGATATATA
>CANROK010000066.1 GCA_947632205.1 uncultured Bacilli bacterium | reverse complement strand
AGAAAGGTATTTCTTTTTTACCTTTCACTTATTTATTTAAGAGTTTTAGTATTCTTTCCTTTTTTCCCATAAAAAAACTTTACGATGTTTGTAAAGTTTAAATTAAATTATTTTTTTCTTGCTCTAACTAATTCTTCAACTGATTTTTTAGACATACCTAATTCTTCAGAAAGATTCTCTTTTTTTTGATGCATTGCTCGAATACAATTCATTAATTGTTCGGTACCATCTACTATTCGAATACTTTCTGTAGGATAACTTTTTAAATAAGTTAGGTTAGAAATATATGTTCTATTAATTATTCCCTCTTCATAAAGCTTATTAAATTCATAAGTACCTTTTGTAAATAAACCAAAAGTCGCACAAATATATATTTCCTTCGCACCCATTTCTTTTAATTCTTTACTAGTTTTTAATATAGTACCACCACTTGATAACATATCGTCAACTATTATGACTATTTTACCAGACGGACTAAAACCAACATACTGATTTGATTCTAAAGGATTTTTACCATCCACAATCTTTGTTACATCTCTTCTTTTAGAAAAAAAAGCATGGTTACAACCGAAACGATCAGCAAAATGTCTAGCTCTAATTTGGGCTCCTTCATCTGGGGCTACAATTAAAATATTTTCCGGTTTTTTATAATCTATATTTTCATTTATAACAAGTTCAGTCAATAATGAATTAGTAACATACATATTATCAAAATTATGTTTAGATATTGCCGCGGCTACATTAGGATCATGAGAATCAACTGTTAAAATATTTTTAAAGCCCAAATAATGGCATTCTCTTAAGAAATCAGCGGCTTCAATGGCTTCACCAAAAATTCTTCTGTGTTGTCTTCCGTATGGTTGAAATGGAACAATTAAAGTTTTTCTGGCTGGATTATCTTTAAGAGCCCCAATAACTCTCGATATATCTCGAACATGATCATCAGGAGATAATATTTGCCCTGTATATTTATTTGGTGTTTTATCATTTACATCGCATATAATATAGACATCTTGATCACGACATTCAGTTGGCAAAACTACTTTACCGGCACCATCTTGAAATCTAATGAAATCAGCATTTACTATCTCATCTTCACAAGCCATTTCCCTTAATTTTGATAAACAATTGTTGATAAAAATTAATTTTAATTTTTCATTCATAACTACTCACACAAAAAGAGATTTTAAACAAATAAAATCTCCTTTTTATCCTCTCAATTTAATTATACTTGTTATTTCATTTAAAGTAAATTATTATTTAAAATTATTTACATTTTTTGTATTATTTATCTCTTTTTTTTCGTTCATTATGACTTTTTGTTTTCATATTTAAAATATCTTTATCTTCTTTTAATCCTTCTAAACTAAATAAATATGGATTAAAATAATTTTGTAATCTTTCTTTATAACTTTCATTAAAAATATTAATTTGTTTATTTTTTAACATATATATCACCATTATTATTTTGGTAATATAACTATTTTTTTATACTATAATAAATCTTGAAATTCTTTAATATTATCATTATTTATAGTAATTGTTTTTTTATTTTTAATAGCAGTATATATCATATTTTCAAAAGGTATTAATTGTTCATATTCCAAACATTTTTCTTTTGAAGGATTTATTACGGGATGATCAGGTACAAAAATTGTACAGCAATCTTCATATGGCATAATACTTGTTTCATATGTATCTATTTTTTTTGCAAGATCAATAATTTCCAATTTATCATAACAACAAACTGGTCTTAATACTGGTATTTTTACTACTTCATTAATAACACCCATACTAGTTAAAGTTTGACTTGCTACTTGACCTACTGATTCACCATTAATTATGGCCTTAGCATTATTATTATAAGCAACAATAGCACTTATTCTATACATCATTCTTCGCATAATAGTAATTAAATACTCATGAGGAATATTTTTATATATTTCTTCTTGGATTTCGGTAAAATTAATTATATGTAATTTAATATTATGATTATATACGGCTAATTTTTTGGCTAATTTTTTTACTTTATTTAAGGCATTTTCACTAGTATGGGGAGGACTTTCAAAATATATTGCTTCTAATTTAATTCCTCTTTTCATAGCAAGAAAACCAGCAACTGGTGAATCAATACCACCACTTAACATAAGCAACCCTTTACCAAGTGATGATACCGGATAACCACCAAGCCCTTTAATACTTGTAAAATAAATTAATACTTCTTTTAATCTAATTTCAACATTTAAAATAAATTCTGGATTATTGACATCTACTTGAATATTATCTTTATTTTCTAAAATATAACTTCCCAATATTTTTCTTAATTCCATCCCATCATAAGGATAATTTTTATCGCTTCTTTTAACTTCAACTTTAAAAGTTTTAAATCCTTTATCTTTAATTAATTCAATTATACTATTTTTAATATTATCTAAATCTCTATCTATCGTTTTATATGCCACTACAATTTCATGAATTCCAAATATCTTTTTAAGTTTAGCTATAACTAGATCAAAATTATCTATATTTGGTTCAATAAACATTCTTCCATAATCATAATATATATTAACATCATTTAAAACAAATTTAATATTATCATTTAATATTTTTAGAAAAAAATTACGATTATCTTTTTTAGTCGATAACTCGCCATATTTTAAAAATATTATTTTTTGCATGTCATCACCCACCAATTAAATTATTTAACTTTTTATATTCTACCTCAAATATTTCTAAAAATCTATTAATTTCTAAAACAGTTGTTAAATGGGACAAACTTATCCGCATACAAGATTTACTACGATCTATTTTATTATATAATGCCATTACTCCTGTGCTTATTTCATCTTTATTATTAGCACTTACATATATATCTTTAGTACCCAAAACATTTAATAACTCCCAAGCTGCAACTTTATCAAAACTAATACTTAATATATGGGGAATACTATACTTTGTTTTATTTATTTTTATTCCCTCCATAGTTTCCAATTTACTTGTTACTCGTTCATTTAAAAGGGTAATATATTTTTCTCTTTTTTCACAATCTCTGATTGCTGTTTTTAAGCAATCCTTCATACTTATAATTAAAGGAAGAGAAACTCCATTTGGATTATTTTTACTATGTTTATTACCACCATACATTAAAGGAGTTATTTTAACTAAATTATTTTTATATAAGAAACCAACACCTTTTGGACCATAAAACTTATGAGCACTAACACTACCTAAATCAATATCGCGAAAACTAATGAATGTTTTACCAATGGCTTGCGTTAAATCAGAGTGAAATAAAGTTTGTTCATTTTCTTTTTTTATTATTTGTCTTAACATTTTTAATGGTTGTCTTACCCCTGTTTCATAATTAACGGCACAAATACTTACTAATATTGTATCTTCTCTTACTAATTTTTTTAATTCATCAAATTTTATTAAACCATCTTCATCATTTGATACATAACTTATTTCAAATCCTAAACTTTCTAAATAATTACATATTCCATATATAGAAGGATGTTCAAGTTTAGAAACAATAATATGTCTCCCTCTTTTATAATTTGCTAAAGCTGCCCCAATTAAAGCCATATTATTGGCCTCAGTTCCACTATTGGTATAAATTATTTCACTTTCCATAATATTAAAAATATTACTGATTTCTTTAGTAGTATCATCTAGTAGCTTTTTACATTTTAGTCCCATCTCATTATTTGTCGAATCTATGCCAATATATTCTTTACTAATTTTATTATAAGTATCTAATGCATCAAGTGATATTGGTGTTGTCGTACTATAATCTAAATAAGTCATATAATCAACTCCATCTATAATAAATTATATCAAATATTACTTAATATAAAAAGATAGAAGTGTTAATAACTTCTACCTTTAACTTTTTAAATTATTTATATTCTTCAAGTAATTTTTTATGAATTCCTGGCTCAATTATATTAATAGCATTTATCGCATTCTCTAAACTAATTTTAAAATTACCTTTATTAAAAGCATTTTCTGCTTTCGTTAAATTTATTTCTACTTCTTTATTAGTTAAACGATATCTATTACCATAAACAATTGCTGTTTCCGCCATTTTAGCAGTTTTAACAGTTTCATTAATAGTATTATAAACTTTTAAAGTTAAATCTCTAGCCGTATCAACTCTTAGATTTAATGTTTTAATTGAAATTGGTCTTTGATCTAGTTCTTTAACCATCTCATTAATAGCAAGTGTTGCTTCTGATAATTCTACATAATAATTCTTAGGTATTATTGGTAATTTGTAACTTCTTACTTTTTCTTTAGCTTGACTTAAAATATCTTTAATATTTTCAAGTTCATCTCTGGCTCTTAGTTCATCTTCTTTTAAACTACCTAAAGTTCTTAGAGCATTACTTAATTTTTCTTCTTCTTTTTGTAAACGATTATTAATAAGTTCCATTTCTTTAGCCAACTTAGAATAAGCAAAAGATTTACTTCTTTCCATATCAACAACTTTATCATAATCTTCTCTTATTTTGTTAAATTCTTCTTTTATTTCACTTATTACAAGTACTTCATCATCTGATAAATCATAACTATATTTAATATCATCTATTTTTCGATATAATTCGTTATTAATTTTTTCTAATTTACTTACCTTTATTAATATAGTTCTTTTATATTCGGAATATAATGTTTTGGTTAATCTTTCTTTATCAAAATCATTATATAATGAATCAAAATAATCAAGCATTGTTTTAAGTTCAAAGATGGAATCAACAACATTTAAAACATTAAGCCGACTAAAGATATCTTGAATTTTTTTATTAACTTCTGTAATATTATATTCAATATTTAAATAATCTAAATTGTATCCTTCTAATTTCATTTTATGATAAATATTATTTATATCTTCTATTCTCTTAGGTATTAATATACTACCTAAATCAACAATTGTTTTTGTTTCTTTAATTATTATTTTTAAATTACCAATAATATCGTCGATGGCTTTAACAATTTTGCCTACTTCTAAATATTCATTTTGCTCCATAGCATTTTCAAAGGCACCGAATAATTTATCAACATTTTCAAATTGTAACTCGATTGGCTTTTTAATTATTTCATAATCATTTAAATTATTATTATATAAATTTCTTATTTCCCGATAATCTGCTTTTAATTTAATAATTATTTCTCTATTTTTTTCTTCTGACAAAGTCAATTCTTTAATTTCCGATAGTAAAAAGTCAGCTTTAGTTTTTAAATAGCTAATATTAACTTCTGCTTCAATTAGCCCTTTTTTTAATTTTTCATAATTTCTCTCATTAAAATCATTTTGTAATTCAATTATTTCATCAGTTATTTTTGGAATCTCTTTATCTCTTATATTTTCAAATCTTTTTTGCCAACTTTTATATTTTTTCTTTAGTTCTTGGTTATTTATTAATGCTTCAACTTTATTAAGTTCAGATAATATATTACTTGATATAATTAAGTTTTTATCTCTCTCAAGAGTATTTATTTCTTCATTTAATTTTTTCTTATATCTTTTATCCATTAATATTAAAGTTACAACGACTGCAATCATTGATAAAATATAATATAAAATGGCTATAGCAATAAAGGTACCTCTCGTCATATTCATCTATGCTCCTTACCATAACCATTTTAACATATTATTAGTTTTTTTAGAATATTGTTTTGTTAATTTGTTAAAATTTGTCAAAATTTAAGATATATTATTTTTTTCTTACTCTACTTTGACCTTTTATTTCAATTTTATTATTTATTTCTTCATTTAAATCAGATTCAAAATTATTTTCTATTTCTTTTTCATATGTTTCCATTATAATTGGTTTTTGTTCTTCTTCTTTTCCTTTTTCATAACTATTATAAAGATTATAATAATAACAAGCTTTATACATATTATTTTTAGCATTTTTATTCATTACTACATCAAGTACTGCTCCAAGCATTATACTAGATACTGAAAGTCCAGTTAAAAATGTAAAAAAATAAATTAATCCCATGGCATCAGTATAAGTTACTAATCCTAAAAAAATGACTAAAAAGGCCATTGCTACCATAGAACTTTTTCTAGCAAATTCATTAAAAAAATTACTTAACTTACGATATTTAAATGCTTTATTATTACATTCTTCTATAGCATTTTTAGTATAAGATATCTTTTCATCTAAATTTTGTAAATTAGATAACATTTTGTCATGATAAGCTAGTTCATACTCTTTATTATTTTCTATAACACCACTTGTTATTATTTCTTTATTACCATCATTTAATTTTTTCATTAAAAAATCCCCTTTACAGAGGATATATTTTAGCATTATATATTAATTTTGTCAAAATATCTGTTATTTGTTAATTTAAAAATGAAGTGCAACACTTCAATATTGAAAAAGACATATGAATAATCTATAATATCTTTTCGCTGA
>CANROK010000065.1 GCA_947632205.1 uncultured Bacilli bacterium | reverse complement strand
TAATTATAAGGTATATTTTGAGATTAATCACTTTTTTTATGCTTTTTGTTTACACCCGTACTTTGAAAACACGACCTAGTTAGTTACTTTTTGTTGTCAAATTAAAACTTAAGTGTTATAATAACTTCAGTTAAAAGCGAAGGGAGGGCGATTTAATGACAAAGGTTGTAGTATCACATGGTAACATAGATAAAGCTTTAAAGATTTGGAAAGTTAAAGTTGCCAAAAGCGGTGTCCCTTCAGAACTTAGAAAAAGAAAATTCTATATCAAACCTGGCGTAGAAAGAAAAATTAAAAAAGAAGAAGGAATTAAAAATTCTCATAAAAAGAATCGTGATTAAGGAGGATAATAATGTTTGAAAAAATTAATTCGGACTTAGTTCAAGCGATGAAAAATGGCGACAAATTTACTTTATCGGTATTAAGAATGTTAAAAAGTGCTTTGCAATTAGAAAAAATTAATAATAAAAAGGAAATGACAGATGAAGTTGTCATGGCAGTTATTAAAAAACAAGTAAAGCAAAGAAATGATTCTTGTGAAGAATATTTAAAACTTGGCAAAACAGAGGTGGCTGATGATTTAAAAAAAGAAATAGCTATCTTAAGTGCTTATCTTCCCGAAGAAGCCAGTATAGAGGAAATTACTAGAGTTGTTGATGAAGCATTTAATACACTAAATCCAACTAGTATGAAGGATATGGGGTCACTTATGAAGTTTGTAACAAGTAAGCTTAGTAATGTTGATAATGCCAAAGTTAGTAATTTAATAAAAGAAAGACTAGTAAAATAGTCTTTTTTTCATCCTAAAAAAATATAATTTAGAGATGAAAGAGTTACATTTTAGAAATTATTTTAAAAATTATTTATTTGATTTAGAAGACTTCATAACAGTATATGATGGGCATTTGCATGTCTTTAATTATGAAAAATTAATTAAATTAAATGAAAAAGAAATAATTTTAAAAATGCATAGTAAAGAAATAATAATAGATGGTAATAATTTAAAAATTAAACAAATGACTAATCAAGAATTATTAATATTAGGTAGTATTCTGAAAGTTGAGTTTAAATATGAATAAATTAATTTGGGTAAAATTTTACAATAGTAATTATTATCAATTAATGTTAAGATTAAATAATATAGGAATAACAATTTATGATAATAAAAAAGATAAAGATGATATATTTGTTAAAATAAATAAAGATGATTATGAAAAAATTCAAAAATATTTAATTAGTTATAAGAAAGAAATATCGGGGTTATCTGGTATCTTAAAAATAAATTGGCTTATTAAAAAATATTTAATATTTATTATTGCCATCTTTTTTTCTACTATTTTATTATTATTTTGTAATAATTTAGTTTTTAAAATAGAAATAAAAAATAATAATAATAATATTCAAAAATTAATTAAAAAAGAATTAAAAAAACATAATTTAACAATTTTAAAATTGAAAAAGAGTCATAAAGAAATAGAACGTATTGTTAATATAATCCTTGATAATAATAAAGATACTTTAGAATGGTTAGAAATTAAATATGATGGGTTAGTAATGATTGTTAATGTTACGGAAAAAACGATTATTAAAGAAAATACTAATTATCCTTATTGTCATATTATTGCCAGTAGCGATGCTAAAATATTAAGCTTAAATTTATATAGAGGTGTTTCTTTAAAAGAAGTTAATGATTATGTTATAAAAGGAGATATTATATTATCGGGTGACATTACTTATAATGAAGAGGTAAAAAATAGAGTATGCGCTAGTGGAGAAGTTTATGGGGAAGTTTGGTACAAAGTTAAAGTTGAAGTACCATATAAAGAAGAAAAAATAAAATATACAGGTAAAAATAGATATAATTTTAATATTAAATTCAATGATGATACTTATAATGTTTTTAAAAGTCGTATAAAAAATCATAAAGATCAAGAAATTAATTTATATAAACTTAATGATTTTGAAATTAATTTAGTAAAAGAAAAAGAATACATAATAGATGCTAAAATGTTGACAGAAGAAGAGGCATATAATAAGGCCTTAAAATTGGCTATTGATAATGTTCAATTAAAATTAGATAAAGATGAAGCAATTTTAGTTAAAAAAGTTTTGAAAAAAGAAGTAAATGATAGTACAATATATTTAGAAGTATTTATCATAACAAAAGAAAATATCGGAACAGTACAAATAGTAGAGGAGGAAGAAATAGATGGTAGGAAACTTAATCAATAGAGTTATAAATGAAATATGGCCCATGTTAATTGTTTTTATTGTGGCAATTGCTTTTATTAGATTTTTTTATTTAAGAAATCATCATGAAAAATTTGTTTTTTATAAAGAATTAATTTATTTAACTTCTATAATTTATATTTGGCTTTTATTTACTATTTTAACTATGACAGAATTAAATGGTCAAAGTGGTAAAAATTTAATACCTTTTTCGGAAATAACTAGATATAGTATTGGAACGGAAGGATTCTATAAAAATGTCATTGGTAATATTTTAATCTTTTTACCATTTGGATATTTAATTGGGGCTTATGTTAATCCCAAAAAGATATGGCCGGTGATAGTGACAACTATTGCTACTAGTACAGTAGTTGAATTTGTCCAACTTAGAATAGGGCGAAGTTTTGATATTGATGATATCATTTTAAATTTAGTTGGTAGTGTAATTGGTTATCTTATCTATATCGGATTATCGGCAATTCATAAAAGATTACCAGATATCTTTAAAAATAAAACATTTTATAATATAATAGCATTTATATTAATTATTTTAATATTAATATATATATGTGGTTATTGGGGTGTTATATTTAAATGATTGATTATAGTATTACAAATGAATATGGTTATAAAAGTGATTATAGTTATTTAGATTCCGTAATTAAAAGAGTAATGACTCATGAGAATATTACCAAAGCCAGTTTTAGTATTGTTTTTGTTGGTAATGAAAAGATTCAAGAATTAAACAAAAATTACCGGGGTATTGATAGAGTAACTGATGTCATATCTTTTGCTTTTGAAGATAATATGGATTTTAAGTTTGATGATTTACGAATTTTAGGAGAAATATATATTTGTATTCCAAGAATGATAGAACAAGCTAAAGAATATGGGCATAGTGAAACAAGAGAGTTAGCTTTTTTAACAGTGCATGGTTTACTACATCTACTCGGATATGATCATATGACTAAAGAAGATGAAGAAGTAATGTTTAAAGTACAAGAGGAAGTGTTAAATGAAGATGAAAGAACAAGAAGGTAAAAAAGAAGTTGGACTTATTAAAAATATTTTAAATAAATTTAAATATAGTGGTCAAGGTTTATTATATTGTTTAAAAAATGAAAGTAGTTTTGTTTTAGTAGCAATATGTGCCTGTTTTATAATTATTATGGGTGTTTATTTTGATATTGAATTTTTAGAGTGGGTTATATCTTTTGGTAGTTTATGTATTGTTAGTATTATAGAACTTATTAATACAGCGATTGAAGCAACAGTTGATATGGTTACACTAGAATATAATGAATATGCGAAAATAGCTAAAGATTGTGGTAGTGCTGCCACTGGGATAATGGGTGTTTTGGCCACAATTGTTAATTTAATAATATTTGTACCTTATTTTATGGAATTATTTATCAATATTTTTTAGGAGTATAATATGAAGAGTGGTTTTGTAAGTTTAGTAGGAAGGCCTAACACAGGTAAAAGTACTTTAATAAATAGGATAATAAATAAAAAAATAGCAATTACTTCAAATGTCGCAGGAACTACAAGAAATTTAATTGAAGGAATTTATCATGAACAAGATTATCAAATAATTTTTGTCGATACTCCAGGTATTTCTAAACCATTAAATAAACTTGGTAAAGTTTTAAATAAACAGGCCTATGCTTTAACAAAAGATGTTGATTTAATTTTATTAGTAGTAGATATTGAAGCAGGCATTGGTAAGGGTGATAAATATTTAATGGATTCGATCCTTAAAAATGATATTCCCGTTATCTTAGTCATAAATAAAATAGATAAGATTTCTAAAGAGGCCTTAATAATGGCTATTAATGATTATAAAGATTATTCATTTGCAGAAATAATACCAGTATCTGCTAAAGAAAATGATAATGTTGATCATTTAATTGAAGTTATTAAAAAATATTTAAAAGATGATGTTAAATATTATGATGATAATATTTATACAAGTAATAGTTTAAATTTTATGGCTGGCGAATTAGTCAGAGAAAAATTATTACAAAATACCAAAGATGAAATTCCTCATTCTATTACTTGCCATTGTACTAATATTGAAAATAAAAAAGATATTGTTAATGTGTCGGTTGATATTGTTGTAGATAGGCAATCTATTAAAAAGATTATCATTGGAGCTGGGGGAGAAATGCTTAAAAAGACGGGTACTTTAGCAAGAATTGATTTGGAAGATTTATTTGGTAAAAAAGTATATTTAGAATTATATGTTAAAGTTATAGAAAATTGGAAAGATAAAGAAAAATATTTAAAAGAACTTGGTTTCTTTGATTATGAATAAAAAATAAAAGAATTCACCAATATAATATTAGAAAGGTGAATTATGAATAAAATGGATGCTTGGAATATCTTTAAGAAAAGTGGAAAAGTTGAGGATTATTTAAAATATAAAGAAGCTGAAAAAAGAAAATAAAAGATGAACTTCATTTTTTATTTTTTATTTGTCTATTTAATTTATTTATGTTATATTTTATTTAATGAAAATGAAGTGATACAATGATTGAAAAAGTTGAGGGAATAATTATTAAAGAGACACCATATGGCGAAACATCAAAAATAATAAATGTTTTAACCAAAGAATATGGAATTATTGGTATTATGTGTAAGGGTGCCATGGGAATGAAATCAAAACTTCGTAGTATGACCATGAAACTTACTTATGGAATATTTAATATCTATTATAAAAAAGATAAATTATCTTTATTAAATTCAGTTGATATTATTAATCCTTTTAAAAAAATAAAAGAAGATATTGTTTTAATAAGTTATGCATCATATATTTGTGATTTAGTTTATCAAGTTATTAAAAATGATAGGATAAATGAAAAAATATATAATGATTTTATTAATAGTTTATTAAAAATAGAAGAAGGGTTAAATCCAACAGTTATTACTAATATTTTAGAAGTAAAATTACTTGATTATTTAGGGGTTGGTCTTAATTTAACGAGTTGTATTTCATGTGGTAATAAAAAAGATATTGTTACTTTATCTAGTGAAAAAGGGGGACTAATATGCAAAAATTGTTACAGGGGCGAAAGAATAGTACCCATTAGTTTAGTAAAAACTATTAATATGTATTATTTAGTAGATATTAAAAGTATTAGTAAATTATCTTTAAAAGATGATGTTATAAAAGAAATAAATTATTTTATTAATAGTTTTTATGAAGATTATACTGGTTTATATTTAAAGAGTAAAGAGTTTTTAAAAACAATTGAAAAATTATAACAATTTAATAATCATGCTCCGATAAGAGCATTTTTTCTTGCTCAAAAAATTAAAATAATTTATACTATAAGTAAGGGTGATGGTAATATGGCAGATATGATATTTAAGTATAGTGCAATGAGTGGAGGTAAAACAATTAATCTTTTACAAACAGCATATAGTTATGAAGAAAAAGGATTTAAATTAACACTCATTAAATCAGTTAAGGATACAAAAGGTAAAAATGCTGTTTTATCGCGAAGTGGAATGCAAAAAGAAGTAGATATTTTACTTAAAGAAAATGAATCTTTACTTACAGCAAGAAATTATCAAAAATATTATACTTCAAAAGTAATATTAGTTGATGAAGTAGAACTTTTAAACAAAAATCAAATTCAAGAATTATGGACTATTGCCCATCTAATTAATATTCCCGTTATTTGTTATGGCTTAAAGAGTAATTTTAAGGGTGAAATATTTAGTGATGGCGTATCCCATTTATTTGCAGTATCCGATATAATTGAAGAGATAGGTAGTACTTCTCTTTGTGAATGTGGTAAGAAAGCCATCTTTAATGCTCGAAAAATAAATGATAAATATGTTAAAGATGGACCAGATATTTTAATTGATGATGGTACTAAAAAAGAAGTTTTATACGTACCATTATGTTCTGATTGTTATATGAAATATGTTAAAATAGGTAGTGAAGAAGCTAAAAATTTAGCAAAATTAGTTGATAAAATTAGATAGATAATATATAATTTAGACATACAAGCGATGAAGGCGTGGAAAACCAGAGCTATATAAGAAATGAGATTCTTCTAAGAATGATTAGGGTGGAACCGTGGGTAATGCTCACCCCTAGATGCTTAGGAGTTTTTTTATTAAGGAGACTCTTATAATAAAAACTAGATAAGTCAAGTAATACAAAATTTGATAAAATTAATCTAGGAGGATGAAGTTA
>CANROK010000064.1 GCA_947632205.1 uncultured Bacilli bacterium | reverse complement strand
GAAAAGGTAGTTGAGAAATGTTCTTAACTACCTTTTTTATGACAAGATGACAATATATGTGAGAGTCTCACAAACAACCGTCATATTGTCATATATAGTTATCCCAAACTTTCTAAATTGTTTAATATTAAACCTTTTAAATAGTGCTGTTTATAATTTGAATTAACTCATCTATTGATTCTTGTAATTCAGAAAAACTATAGGTAATTGTTGCATCAGGATGGTCAATGCAATTTCTAATGTATGTAGGCAATGTATCATATTCGTAATATTTGCCATTTTGTTTTGGCCTTTTATATTTTTTTAAAGTTACATTTTGAGTTTTTAGCCATTCATCTGTTTCTTTTATATTTGGATCAATAACCAAATTTCCAAATTTGTCTTCAATATAATTATTTTGTACAAAACTATATAACAAATTATGAAAATCTGTAGTATATAAATCGAAAATAGCATATTTTATTTCAGCTATCGTTATTGTCGGTAATACAATCCCACTTCCACCCTTATAAAATTTTTGATAAGTATTATCCTTTATCTTTATTACTAAGCAATCATCATTATTTAAAACATTTGATAAAATATGTTCAGAATGAGTAGCGATAAAAATTTGAGAAGTTTGAGTGCCATTATCAGAAAAAATATTTTTATAATAATCAAAAATTTTTTCTTCCCATTTAGGATGCATACTTATTTCTGGTTCATCAATGAAAACAGGAACACCTTTTAAACTATTCTTATTTTGTAACAAATAAGTTCCCCTAAAAATTATTTGTTTTTCACCAGAACTTAAAGATGATATTTCTATATCATTATCACCTTTTTTAAATATAGGAATCGTATTATTTCTAATTTCTTTATAACTAATTCTATCATCAAAAATAATTTTAAAAGCATTTGTAAAGCGTTTTAACCTAGTATGATATCTTTCCTCTGGTGGAGCTATTCCTTTATGACTTCCAATCCACGAATCGATATCACAGCTATCCTGAATTGAAATATTTACTAACAATTGTATAATCTCAAATGCTAAATCGTTAGGCACTTTATTGGAATTATTATCTATCGTTGTATCATTTGGACCTTCTACCTTTTTTCTTGGAGTATAATTGATATCAACGTTTGAATATAAACCATTTATTTTTATTATTTGAATTGGTTCATTTAATCCAATTTTTTTAATACTATTTAATTGATTACTATTCGCAAAAAATTTTACACTATTAGATGATTGTCCTGCTTCATTTTTGGACATTGTTAAAATTGCTTCATCAATCTTTTTTTGGTCATCATTAAAGTCACAATAGTTTTCATCCGATATATCTACACATATTTCACATATTTTTTGAGAATAAATATTAACATTATTATAAAAAGTTGTATTACTTATATTATATAATTCTTCTAAAAATTTTGTCTTTCCACTACCATTTTCTCCTGCAATTATAATGTTATTGATGGGATGAACTCCATCTATTGTAAAATCAAATTTTTGATTTCCAAATATTTGATGATTATAAAATTTTACATACTTAATCTTAATCATATAACTCCTTTTTCATTGTTTAATCAATCATTAATAATAGAAATTGATTCATCGCCAGAAATATTTCTAACTTTAATTCTTAAAGGTTTTTCGTTAAAACTAATTGTTCCATCCCATAAATAATCTTTCTTTGCTCCATTAACAATAACATACCCTAATTTATCTATTTTTATTTCTTGGTCGCTATGCCATATTCCATCCTTAGAGGTACAATCTAACGAGATTAACTCTATCAACTCTAAACCCTCGTTACTAATTTCAATTAAATTAGGCTTTTTCCCAGTACTTAAGGCTTGTGAGTTCATTTTTTCGTTATATTCATCTATTTTTCTGATTAATCTATCACTAATGAAAGTATCAACAAATAATTTATTTGATTCAATATGATATTCAATTACATCGTTAACAACTGTTTCATTAAGAATTTCTTTTAAATCTCTTAATTCAATTTCAATATCTATCCTTAAATTATCTTTTATAAAATCATCAATTTCTTTTCTATCAATTATATCAATGTAATATATTATCACTTTTTTTATTGAATCATCTAACTTAGTTATTTCTTGATTAACAATTTTGTTAATTAAAACCACATCTAATATTTTTGTAGAAGAATCCATTAAATTAGGAACATACACTGGAATTTTTCCAAGTGTGCTATCATTTATTACACCTTCCCAGAATTCATCGACACTATCTTCATTAACTAATCCAGGAATTAATTTATCTAATTTTTCCATAGTTTGAACTGGATTTCTATATAAGTTAACACCATCTTTTATATCTATTATTTTAAATGAAGCACCAGCAGATAAAAGTCTGTCCCTAGTTGTTTCAATACTATTTATACCTATATCACAATGAATAAACTTTCTTTTTAAGTCATTTGCAACTTTTGCAGTTACACCAGAACCACCAAAAAAGTCAGCTATTATCATTCCTTCATTTGAAGATGCTTTAATTATTCTTTCTAACAACTCCTCTGGTTTTTGAGTTGAATAATCCGTCTTTTCTGTTGCCATTCCATTAATAGTAGCAATATACCACACATCTGTTGGTAAAGCCTTTTCTTGGTTTCCTCTACCTTTATTTCCATCTTTGATTAAAGCACCCTTATATTTTAATCTGTTTTCAGTAGCTTCAGACTTTTTTCTTTCTTCCAATACAGAACTAGCATTAAAACAAAAATTGTCTGACAATGAATACATATAAATTGTATCATGTTTTTTATTCCATTGTTTTTCAGTTCTAATTCCCCAACTATAATGCCATATTATTTCATTAATGAAATTATCTTCTCCAAATATTTCATCCATTAAAATTTTAACATAATGACCAATATGCCAATCTAAATGAACATATATTGAAGCATTTTCACTCATTATAGATTTAATTGCCATTAAATTTTCATACATCCAATTCAAATACGCTTCTTTATTCCAAATATCTCCATACATTTTTTCTTCAAAAGATTTTAGTTCTTCAATATCTAAAGTCTGTTCCGTTTCTTTTATTGCTTTTGCTACTTTTGGATTTCTTCTAACATAAACTGTTTTAGCATAATCTGCACCACTTGCAAATGGTGGATCAATATAAACTAAATCAACTTTTATATTATTTTCTTTTAAATAAGCACAAGCAGATAAACATTCTCCTCGGATAACTAAATTATCGGACTCTTCGCCAACTATCTCAGTAACCTCTGTTTCATATAAAGGTAACCCTCTCTCAATTCTTTCATTAACTTTATTATTATCAGCATATTTTAAAATTCTTTTGGTTCTAGTAAAATTATCAAGTATTGCTTGACCACTAATAGTATCTTTAAAATATGGTACATATTTAATTGCCATTATTTTTCCTCCTTAAAAAATTCATATATTTTATTATTCAACAACGAAATTATCTCATTTTCTTTTAATGTATCTTCTATATATAGATAACCAAATTTTTTATATCCCATCTTTTTGTTATTAAATGGAATAAAATCTTTTTCTATGTAATTTTTTCTATCTATAAACTCTTGTTGATTCTTATATCCTCTTCCTTTTGTTTCTATTATCAAAACTTTATTCACTTTATTATTTTTTCTATTAATTACAAGGAAATCTGGAGTATATAATCCAACTTTTTTAACTTTCCTATCTTCTGTCTTAAAACACTCAATTCTAAACGATGAAATATTATGATCTCCATTATAATATACTTCTAGGTCACTATTAACAAATTTGTTTAATGTTAAAATATAGTTTAAGAATGATTTTTCAAATCCACTTTGTAAAAAAACATATGGTATATAATGGAATGTTCTATTGCTTAATTTAACTTCGTTGCTTTCATCTTTTCCAAGATTAGTTAAAAGTTCTGGGTTTTCTCTTGCAAGTTTTATTAATTCTTCTTTAGATAAAGATTCTAAATCAATTTTTTTATTGATATTATTATCTTTATCTAATATTTCATCTACAATGAAACTATCTGGATATTGCAATTCAATATCATCACATTCGATATTTGGAATATCTTTAATAGATAAAATACTTGCTTCAGTTGGAATTTCTTCTTTAATTGTTGTTAACGTTCTTTTATCATAAAAGGCACTTCTAATAAGAGAATTAATTAAAACATGATTATATGTCATATTTAGTTTGTTATTATTGGTAATTGAATTATATATTTTCATTAATTCTTTTTCGTATAATTTCAATTCTCTAATAGAAACAAATCCAAAACTTTCTTTCGATATATTTAAAAGCCATTTATTATATGATGTCACTTCTCCGTAAACAATATCATTTACATTATTATCAATTGTGTTTCCGTTCAAATCGATTTCTCTTATTAAGATGTTATCCTTGATATTAGGGTTAGATAATATTTTTTTCAAATCCCTAGAAACATTTGAATTTTCTTTGATTTCTTCTTCATACCTTAAACTAAATCTATAATATTCAATATTAGGTACATTTAACTTATCCATACGATTATATCTTTTAACAATATTACTTTGATAATTAGTTCCTGATTCTAATTCTTTAATTGTAATATGTTGATTTTTCTTTAATTGATTAGATAATTCTTTTTCATTGTCAGAATTAAGATATATTAAGGCAGTTTCTTTTTCTCCTTTTATTACTTGTCTTAAACATCTACAAGTTGTTTGTAAAACCATTTTCTTAGGACAACATCCTTTTTGTGAAAGAATAACACCAGTAAGACTTGAACAATCCCATCCTTCTTTACCAATACCAACTAAGAGAATTATTCTTTTTTTTGATAGTTTTGTATTTAAAGAAGCAAATTCTAACTCGTTTTCTTTAGAAAGTGAATATTTTTTATTTCCACCGTGATATTTTAATATAACTTCATTTGGATTCATTCCCAAAGCAGATACATATTCTGCTACAAAAGGATAAACTTCTTCTTCAAGTGTTTCAATCCTTCCACTATAAATTGCAATCTTACTAGTTAATCCATCATAAGTGGTATTGGAATACTTTTCAAAGAATTCATCTAGACCTTCTTTGATAATATTTAAACTATTATTATCTGATGAAGCTACTATTTTGGGTTTTTTCAAAAAATTATCAATACCTTTTATTAAAGGATAATAATATATTGTATTTGATATGTCTTCATTTTCAATAGTTAGTTTATCGGTTATTTTAAATTTTTCTTTTGCATCTAAATAAGGTGTCCCAGAAAATCCTATAACTTCACATACATTTTTATTTTTAGACCAATTCGACACAACTTTATGTAATTTAATATCCTCACTAGCAACATGATGAACTTCATCTATAAATATTGCCTTATTTGGAATTTTGGCTATTGTTTCTCTTAATTCATTTGCAATCTTATATCTTATTTCAATTTCACCATTTTTTGAAGCATCAAAATCCATATATGTTTGTTGATTATTAACTTCAAATTTATCAAGAATAACTTTTTCAGCATTTGTTAAGAAAACAACTCCAAACATATCTTTATATGGTTGATATTGAGAAATTTTTTGAACATTAGGATTTTTAATCTTATTGCTTTTTCTATCAGTCTTTATTTCATCTAATATTTCATATTTAATCATATTTTTTAACTCAGTTGCAGCTGGCTCTGGAATAATCCAAGAAACGTCAAAATTTTTAATATTTTTTAAACTAGGAATAATAGATGATTTTAATCCGCTAGGTGCAAGTACAATAAAGTTATGAGCAAACGCTTTATTGTATGGTTCATTTAATGCAAAATATAAATCTAAATACATAAAAGCAGACATCAAATAAGTTTTACCAGCACCCATTGGAAGAGAGTAAATATAATCAGCATAATCTACATTATGAAAGAAATCATCAAATATTTTTTTATAATTAAGATTGTAATAATTATCCTCGATACATTTTTTTAATGATTTAAAATTATCATTTGTAAGTGATATTTCATATAGTTGTCTTGCATCTTTATTTTCATACAAAAAATCTCTAAATTGCTTTGATATAGGCATAGAATCTATATCCAAAAATCTAAGAAAATAACCTTCTGAAAATAATTTGGATAATGGTAAATTCTTACAATATATTTTAAAAAACAAGTAAAGTTTAATAGATTCAATTTGAGCATCTCTCATCTTATCTTTTTTAATAATGTAGTTTATTACATCTTTGATTTTACAATCGCTTGATTGATACCAATCTATCATTTTTGAATATATAAGTTCGTTAAACATAAAATTAACCTCCTAAATTTATAAATCGTATGGCAATTTGCTATAATCATATTTTTTAGCAATTTCTTTTAATTTCTCTTTTGCAATGTTTATGTCTTCAATTGCTTTTTCCAAAGTATAATTTGTTTCACAATTATCTTTTAACATTTTAAGATTAAATGCTATTGAATCAAGTTCTTTCATAATATTCATTGCATCTTTTCGCTTTGTATTATCCCAATCTAAAATATCATATTTAAATGTTCTTGCTTCCTTTATAATATTTTTTAAATCTCTAGATGATTTATTATGAAATTCATCATTAGAAAACCAATTCGTTA
>CANROK010000063.1 GCA_947632205.1 uncultured Bacilli bacterium | reverse complement strand
TCCTTTTTTCTTTTAATGATATAATTATATATAGTTAGAGGTGTGTTATGAAAAAAATTTTAAATAAATTATTTTTACCGAATAAGATAATTGGATTCATTTTATTTAACTTTTCTTTTGGTTTACTTATTTATATTTTTACTTTCCATTTAGAAGATACACCTCTTGCTTATATAAGTTATCTTTTATCTACTTATGCTCTAATTATATTTATTATTTGGTTTTGCAAAATATGTGAATTTAGTAACAATGCTATAAAGAAATCTAAACCTTATGAGTTGTATAAAAAGCATGAACTATCAATAACAAAATTTAGTCTGGCATTTGCAACTTTATTACATTTTATTTATGGTATTTTTAAACTAGGTGCTGGAATATATTATATGTCTTGGTGGTTTGTAACATTTGCAATTTATTATTTAATACTATGTTTAATGAAACTATCAATTGTTAAAGATATAAAAAATGAAGTTGGAAAAGATTTAAAAAGTGAATATAAAAAATTAAGATTAACAGGCATTATACTTTTATTTTTAAATTTAATACTATCCGGTATAATTGTTTTAATAATTAAACAAAACAGGGAAATAACTTATGCCGGTTTTATCATTTATATAGTTGCTATGTATGACTTTTATTTAATCATAAGTGCCATTATAAATGTAATTAAGTATCGTAAAAATCAAAGTCCACTTTTAGCATCAAGTAAATGTATTAACTTAACAGTTGCTATGATTTCAATGATTTCTTTAGAAGTTGCTATGGTATCAGAATTTGGAACTAATGATAATGAATTTAAAATAATTATGACTAGTATAATGGGGTTTGTTGTTTGTTTAATAAATACAACTATGTCTCTCTATATGATAATTAGAGCTAATAAAAAATTAAAGTAATATAATTGACGAATTAAAATTGTTTTTTAATTCGCTTTTTTATTGTATAATATTATTGAAATTTAACGGGAGGTTTTAGTAATGATTTATACTAGTAGTCATAAAGATTGGCAAAGTACTTTTTTTAAAACATATGCTATTTCTGGAAATAGAGGAAAAGATGTTAGTTATAATGGAAGGTATTATTCTTTGTTAGCTCCTAAAAAGGAATTTTGGCAAATTTGGCATAATAATATTGGCATAATTCCAGATGATAAAAATAATAAATATTATATTGAAGAATATTTTAAACAAGTATTAATTAAATTAGATCCCATAAAAGTATATAATGAACTTGATGATAGTGCTCTTTTATGTTATGAATCATATAAAGAATTTTGTCATCGTCATATTGTCTCTGCATGGTTTGAACTATTTTTAAATAAAAAAGTAGATGAAGCAAAAAGTCAAGAATATAAAGTAGAAGTAGTTAAAAATTTAGAAATTAAAGAGCAAATAAAAAAAGATTTAGAAGAAACAATTAAAAATAATGTTAATATGCATGGATTTCATTCTCTAAGAGCATTATATTTATTTCAAAAAGCTCAATTAGAAGATAACAACAATTTAAAGTTAGAAGCAGAATTAGAAGAAAATAGATATAGAGAAAAAGAGTTATTAAAAATAAGGAAAAAAGAGATAGTATGAAAGAATTAAGAAATTTAGATTTAGAAAAAAAGAAATATTTAATTTTTGATTTAGACGGCACTTTAATTGATTCAATTGGTATTTATAATGCTGGTGATCAAGAATTAATTCAAAGATATGCTGGTAAATTTGTACCATCAGATATTATTCAAGAAGAAAGAGACTTAGTTTTTAAAAATCATGAATCAGGTGATACTTATTTAAATTATATGGAATTTCTTATTAATAAATATAATTTAAATATGACTAAAGAAAAGTTATTAAGTATTAGAAATGCGATATCACATTATGATTATGCCAATATTATTAATTATAAAAGTGGTGTAGTTACTGTTTTAAAAAAATTATATAATGCTAAATTTACTTTAGTATTAGCAACCATCACTGATAAAAGTCAATTATATATTTATGTTAGTGAAAATAAAAAGATGCAAGAAAGCTTAAATATTGCTGATACATTTGATTTAATTCTTACTAAAGAAGATGTAAGATATAAAAAACCAAATCCGGAAATATACAATAAAGTGTTAGAATATTACAATGCAAATAGAGAAGATTGTTTAATTTTTGAAGATTCTTTAGCAGGAGTTATGGCTGCCAAAAATGCTGGTATAGAAGTAGTTAATGTTTACGATAAATATGCTATAAAAGATCGTGAAAGAATAGATTCTTTGACAGATTATAGTATTTCTAATTTTAGAGAATTTAATTATTATCTAAAAAGGAAAAAATATTAGGAGAATTAAATGGCTATTTGGAATCCTTGGCATGGTTGTCATAAAAAAAGTGCTGGTTGCCTAAATTGTTATATGTTTAGAAGAGATGCCTTATATGATAAAGATAGTAATATTGTAAGTAAAACTAAAGACTTTAATTTAGCTATTAAAAAGCATCGAGATGGAACATATTATCTAAAAAGTGGTGAAGTTATCTATACATGTATGACTAGCGATTTCTTTATTGAAGAAGCCGATGCTTGGAGATGTGAAATATACAAAATGATGAAATTAAGAAGTGATTTAACATTTGTGATAATAACGAAAAGAATTGAAAGATTTAATGAATCACTTCCTAGTGATTGGGAAAATGGATATGATAATGTTATTATCTGTGTAACTTGTGAAAATCAAGAAATGGCTTTAGAAAGAATACCTTTAATGTTAAATTTACCAATAAAAAATAGAGAAGTAATTTGTGAACCAATGTTAGAAGAAATAAATATTACGGAATACTTAAAAACTGGTTTAATCAATCAAGTAACATGTGGAGGAGAATCAGGAGATAATGCCAGAATTTGCAATTATAATTGGATTTTAAAAATGCATGATGATTGTAAAAAATATAAAGTAAATTTTTATTTTAAACAAACTGGTGCTAAGTTTATAAAAAATAATAAATTATATAAAATAGATAGATATAATCAATTAATTCAAGCTAATAAAGCCAATATCAATATTATTAATTAATGGGTTCACTACCTTTTAAGTAATAAAAGATAGTGGCTTTTTTTACATCATTAGTAGGATTACCACTTATTGCATCGAGTATTACTCCCACTACATCTTTAGGAGTATCATACCAATTATCATTTTTATCTTTTTGAATTTCTTCCATAGTATCAGCCCAAATATTTTTAGTAAGATAACTATAATTTTTTTCTAATTCTTTATTGTCATCATAGCCAATCCAAGCAAGCATTAAATCATCAGTATTATAACCAACAACCCAATGGTCAGTTGCAGTAGTTCCCGTTTTTATGGCGTATTTTCGACTTAATTTCGAAGCAATGGTTGAAGCTGTTGCAGTAGTATAATCTTTGAATACAGAATTAGTGGTATTTGAAAGTAGTTCATTTAAAATATAAACATAATTGGGATTTAGTACTAAACTCTTTTTTTCATCTTTAGTATAAATTATTTTACCATTATTATCTTCAATTTTTCTTATAAAATATAAATCTTTTTTATAGCCACCACTGGCAAGAGTTGCATAACCAGTTGCAAAATCAAGCATATTAATTTCTTTTGTACCTAAGCAAAGAGAAGGAATAGCCGGTAATTCTTCTTTTATGCCTGTTAATTTTGCTACATTCACAAGTTCATTTACACCAAGAAAAAGATTCGTTTTAACAGCATAAATATTATCGGAAAAAGCAATTGCCGCAGCCATGGTTATATCTTTGTTAGCATATTTATTACCATAGTTAATTGGAGCATATGTTTGTTTATCCGCCGTATTAAAAATAGTAAATTCACTTTTAAATAAAGAAGAAGAGGTTAAATTGTTTTCTAAAGCAGCATAATATAAGAATGCTTTCATCGTCGATCCTACTTGCCTTTTTGACGATATGGCCCGGTTAAATTCACTTTTACCATAATCGAGTCCTCCCGTCAAAGCTTCAATCTTGCCACTTTCCGGATCAACAATCACACTCGCTACTTGTAAATCTTTTTCGCCTTCCATATTAAGTAATATTTTTTCTTCTAAAGCACTTTGTTTAGCCATGTCTAAATTTGTGTATATTTTAAGCATCCCTTCTTCTAAGGCCTTTTTACTAATTCCTAAACTTTCTAGTTCATGATAAACAGCATCTTGATAATACATAAGCATTTGTAAGTGTTGCTCATTGACTTTACCATAAATATAAACATTTTCTAAATCTAAATTATCATATTCATCTTTGGTAATAAAATTGTTATTTAAAAGAGAAGTAGCTACAACCATACTTCTTTTCATAGCTTCTTCTTTATTAGAAACTGGATTATATTTATTAGGACTCTTTGGTATACCTGCTAAAATAATAGCTTCTTCTAAAGTTATATCTTTAACATCTTTATTAAAATAATACATTGATGCATTACTAACACCATAATTACCATTACCATAATTGATTGTATTTAAATAGGCCTCTAAAATATCATCTTTATCATATTGAATTTCCACAATAATAGTTAAAAACGCCTCTTTAATTTTTCTTTTCCAACTAGTATCAAAATCTAAATATAAATTTTTAACTAGTTGTTGAGTAATAGTTGAGGCCCCTTGCACTATGTGACCATTTTTAATGTTATTACTCATGGCTTTAATTATTCTTAAAAGATCAAAACCATGATGTTCATAAAACTTTTTATCTTCTATTGATATAACTGCATTTTTTAAATTATCATTTATATCTTCTAAATTAACCCATTTACTTGTAGAACTACCTTGATATACTAAATTATCTTGATTATCATATAAATAATATGTACCATTATTTGTAATATTTAGTTTTGGAATAATAAGAGCATAGATATTTAAGCCAACATAACAAATAATACAAGTAAAAAATATAAAAATTATTAATTTTTTTATTAGTTTTAAAATGTGCAAATTAATCACCTAAAATTATTATGTAAAAAAATTAATAAATTATGTTGAATTTATATATAGTATGTGTTATAGTTTTTAGGAAAAAGGAGTGATTATATTAAAAAGAAAATAGATTGGTTATTATATAATGATAATAAACTTATTGTTAATAATAAAAATGTTGAGTGTGAAATAAATAATAATATTATAGAATATAAAGAAGATAATATAAATAATTATATAGATTTAAATCAAAAAAAATATATAAGAGATGGTAATGAATTTAAATTTGTTGTAGATTTTAAAAAGAAAGAATTTACATATACTTTAAAAGATATTAATAAATCTATATTGCATAATTTAACAAAGTGTAGTATAAAAAATGATAAAGAAATTGAATTATTATATAGTATTGATGATGAAGAAAAGAAAATAATAATTCATTTATATTAGAAATTATTATAAATAATGCATATAATGTTTTTGAAAAGGAGAAATAATTATGAATTTAAAAGATATATCAAAAGAAGAATTACAAACTATGGGATACGATGAAATTGCTTATTTAGTTCTTGAAAACAATAAAAAGAAAATGAAATTATTAGATTTGTTTAAAAAAGTATGTGATGTTTTAGATTTGCCAGAAGAAACTGTCCAAGATCGGATTGCTGATTTCTTTGAATTATTATCAATTAATAAAAAATTTGTTTTACTTAAGAATGGTTATTGGGATTTAGCTACTAATCATTTACAAGATATAGTGGTAGAGGACGAAGAGGATAATGATAGTGAAGAAATAGAAACAGAAGATTCTTTAGAAGATGAAGATGAGGAAGAAGAGGACATTTTTTATGATGATTTAGATGATTCGGATGAAGAAGATGATGGTTTAAAAGATTTAGTAATCCTTGATGAAGATGAAACTTTACAAGAATAGGTAATTAAAATATATTAAATTGAATTATTACATATATTAAAAATAGATGAAACAAATTCGTTTCATTTTTTTCTAAAGGAGATTTATGAAAAAATTATGGGAAAATATTGGAATTAAAACGAGTTTAATAACAATATTAATAAATTTAGGACTTTTTATTATTAAATTTATATTAGGTATATTTGGTCATTCAAAAGCCCTTATATCTGATGCTATTCACTCACTTAGTGATGTCTTTACTACAATAATTGTTATATTTGGCTTTATTATGGCTAGTAAAGATGCCGATGATAATCATCCTTATGGTCATGAAAGAATGGAAAGTGCTTTTGCTGTTGTTTTAGCATTTATTCTTTTTTTAACTGGTTTATACATTGGTTTAGAAGGAATTAGAGCTTTAATCCATAGTAATGAAATTATTAAACCAAGTTTAATTGGTATTGGTGGAGCAATAATTTCTATTTTAGTTAAAGAAATAATGTTTCAGTATACAATAAGAATAGCTAAAAAATTAAATTCCCAAGCTTTAAAAAGTGATGCATGGCATCATCGTAGCGATGCCTTATCTTCAATTGGTTCTTTCATTGGAATAATTGGAGCCCACTTTGGTTTAAAAATTTTAGATCCGCTAGTTTGTTTAATAATTTGTGTTTTAATTATTAAAACGGCTATAGAGATTTTTATGAGTGCTATATCAGGTATGCTTGATACTGCCTGTAATCCTGAGGTAGAAGATGCTATATTAAAAGCTATAATCAGAAGTAATAAAGATATTCAAGTTATTGATTTAAAAACAAGAATGTTTGGTAGTAAAATATATGTTGACTTAATTATTGCTATGGATGGGAATACACCTCTTAAAAAAGTTGATAAAGTAAGAGTTAAATTACATAATAAAATAGAAAAAAACTTTGAACTTGTGAAACATATTAATATAAAAGTTATTCCTAATAAAAAATAACAGATATTTTATTAATTAAAAAGTCAAGTGCAACTTTAGAATAATCAATAATAAGTATAAAAAGCGATTTATGCCGAGAAAACT
>CANROK010000062.1 GCA_947632205.1 uncultured Bacilli bacterium | reverse complement strand
ATATATAAATCACCTTTATTTAATATTGTTTCATTTTCTAAAAAGCTTTTTATTATATCAACATAATATCTTTTATCCTGAAAAATACTCAATAAAAATGTAATATTTTTACGTTTTTTATTTTCTAATAAAAAATCAATGGCCTCTTTAAACATTTCATCATCAACTTTTGTTAACATAGAAAGGATAGCAGCTGAAGAATTTAAAACCACCTTTTTCTTTTTTTTATCTAAAGTATTATAATAATTATTTATTTTTTCATTAATAATAATAAGATCTTTAATTTTCATGTTTAACCAACTTTCTTGTCACATCATTAGTATTATTAATAATTCTATCTAAAATATTATTTAATTGTTCATAACTATTAATATTAGGTAAAGTATTAGAAAATTCTTCATCAGTATTAAATCCTAGAGTATTTAATTTATATATAATAGCATCTTTAATTAATGGTTGAATTTCTTCATTACTATAATTAATACAACCAAAATTTTGTAATTCATAATTTAAATGCATAAAATATTTTAATAATTTATCATGAACATCATTTTTAATATTCATTTTAGTAATATAATTTGAATTAATTGTATAAGCCATTTCAATATTACCAGTTAAAATTGCTGAAAAAACATTTTTACCATTATAATTTTTTATTTCATAATCTACATTTTTATTTGTTAGAATCATTTCATAAATTAATAATAAAAGATCTTTTATACTATTTAATCTTATGGATAAAGGATGTTTTTGTTCAATTTTATGAAGATAATTTAAGCAATCTAAAGTTCTATCATTTAATATTGTATTATTTATAAGATCTCTTTCATTTTTGTAAACATCAATTACATCATATAAAAGAATTTTTGAAATATAATCTCTTCCAAATAAATAAGAATTCTTTGTTAAATCATTATAAAGAGAAAAAGCATATGTATAATTTTCTCTAAAAGATGCCTTTCTAATATTATTAATTGCATCAACATATTTCTTATTATAAGGAACTTCATAATTATATAAAGTATCTGAAACATTCATATCCCATACATAATTTCTTAAGGTTTGATATTTTTTTGGTACTCTATGAATAATACTCATTAAATATAAATAATAATTACAATCATTTAAATATGGTTCTTCACTAACACTAAATAATAAATCTAAATAATAGTATGCTTCATCATAATTAGCTATAATAACATATTCAATAAATAATTGAAAAAGAGCAATTTTGTTAAGTGGGGAAGAATTTAATACAGCTTGATAACATTTAATTCTATAAAAATTATCTGTATCTTTAAGTAATTTATCTTTACAATATGCAAGTAAATTTTTACTATTAACTACTAAATTATCATTAACGTTTAATAAAATTCTCTTTTTTAATAACATATCAATTTCATTTTCTAATAACCCCATACTTAGTAATTTAGTTGTATTAATATTACCACTTACAATATATTCATTATAAATTTCTTCTAATTTACTATCATTCATTGCAGGCCAACTCCTTTTTTTGGTAATATATATAATATACTTTTTCTTTAAAAAATGCAAGGTTTTAGTGCAATGTAAAGATTTTTTATGCTTTATAAATTCTTATTTTTACTATCGATAATTATAGTTGTTGGACCATTATTTTCAATATTTACTAACATATCACTACCAAAAATACCCGGATATGTTTTAACTATATTATTAAGTTTTTCATTAAATATTTCATATAATTTAATAGCTTCTTCGCCATTTAAGGCCTTAGAATAACTAGGACGATTACCATTACAAGTTATAGCATATAAAGTAAATTGACTAATAGATAAAATATTACCTTTAACATCAATAACACTTTTATTCATAACATGATTTTCATCATCAAATATTCTTAAGTTAGTTATTTTTCTTACAATATAATCGATATCGTCAATTGTATCTTCCATGGTGAAGCAAGAAAATACTACTAAGCCCTCATCAATTTTATTATATATTTCATTATTAATAGTAACACTTGCTCTTTTAACTTTTTGAACTACTACTCGCATTAATTGACCATCCTTACATTCTTAAATTTAAGTAATTGATTTTTAAAATGTTCTAATTCATCCTTATCTTTTACTTTGATTGTTAATGTACATATCGTTCCATGAATACTATCTTTATTTTTAATTTCAGTAATTATTATTTTTTCTTTAGTTGAAGTAGTAATTAAATCCATTAAGAAATTTTTATTATTAACAAGTAAAGAAAATGTTGTTTCATAAGTATTAGTAGTGTTCATATTCCATTCTACTTTAATTAATCTTTCTTTATTTTGACTAATATTTGGACAATCACTCTTATGGATTGTAACACCATCACCCTTAGTTATAAAGCCAATGATTTCATCCCCTTTAACCGGATTACAACATTTGGCTAGGGAATACATAATATTTGTATTACCATCAATAATAACATCATCTTTAATATTAGTATCTCTTCTTGGCTTAATTTTTTCAATTAAAATATCATCAACATTATGTTTATCATCTTTGGTTAAATTAATAATATAGCCAGCTGTATATCTTAAAGATCCAATTGATAAATATAATTCATCCATATTATCTAATTTTAAATCTTTTAATACTTTATTTGTACTTTCTTCATTTAAAACTTCATTAATAGATAATTTTCTTTTTCTAAGTTCTTTTTCAAATATATTTTTACCTTTTAAAATTAAATTTTCTCTCTCTTTTTTACTAAAATAAGATTTTATTTTAGATTTAGCTTGTTCTGTTTTAACAAAATTTAACCAATCAGTATTAGGGGTAGCACTATTATTAGTAATTATTTTGACAATATCATTATTTTCCAAAGTATAAGATAATGGTACGATATTATCGTTAACAATAGCGCCGACCGTTGTATCACCAACACCACTATGAATACGATAAGCAAAATCAACCGGAGTTGCTCCCTTAGGTAGTTCAATAACATCGCCTTTAGGTGTAAATACATAAATTAATTCCCCAAGTAAATTATTATGCATTGCATTTTCAAAAGAATTATCTTCTTCTTCACTATTACTTTCAATAATATTTCTAAACATTTCCAGCTTTTGTTCCATAATTGCTTGAACTTTTTTTGTACCCTTTTCTTTATATGACCAGTGAGAGGCAATACCTTTTTCGGCTATTTCATCCATTTCATATGTACGAACTTGAACTTCATATACTTCACCATCATTACCAAAGACAGTTGTATGTAAACTTTGATACATATTTTCTTTCGGATTGGCTATATAATCTTTAAATCTTTTAGGAACAGGACGATATTTAGAATGGATTAAACCAATAACAGTATAACATTCTGCTTCTTTTTCGACAAAAATACGTAACGCTAAAATATCATAAATTTGATCCCATGTTTTACCATTAGAAAGTTTATTATAAATACTATAAACGCTTTTAACACGACCTTTAATTTTATGTTTAATATCATTTTCACTAAGTAAATGTGATAAATCTCTCTTCATTTCTTCTAAATTATCATTAAGTTCAGCCGTTGTTTTATTAAGTTTTTCTAAAATATCATTATAAACATCCGGTTTTAATATTTTAAGGCAAATATTTTCAAGTTCACTTTTAATAGAATTGATACCTAAACGGTGCGCAATTGGTACTAATACGGCCATAGTTTCTCTGGCTTTATCTTTTTGTTTTTCTTCTCTTATGGCCCAGTTAGTCCGCATATTGTGTAATCTATCCGCAAGCTTAATGTATAAAACTCTTGGATCTTCAGCTAACCCTACTAAAACTTTTCTTAAATAAATAGCGGAATTTTCTGTTTCATCCATTAACTCTAATTTATTAATTTTTGATAAACTATCAACAATAATAGCTACTTCACTACCAAATTTTTCTTCTAATATTTCTTTTGTGGCAGTTTTCCCATTATTTAATACTTCATGTAATAATGCGGCAATAATTGTAACATCATCAACATTTAAATCAATTAAAATATTAGTTACATGCAAAGGATGGGTTATATAATCATCCCCACTTAATCTTTTTAATCCCTTATGTTCTTCTAAAGCAAATTTATATGCTTCTTCAATTTTATCTAAAGAATCTTTATGAATATCTTTAATGCGATCATAAATCATCTCAAAAGTAATCTTTTCATCTTTCATAATATTCTCCTATACTAATTATTATTTTTTAAAAACTGAATTAATGTAAGTTCATCAACATTTAATATATCATTAACCATTTCATATATTCGCAAATCTTTTTTAAAAATCCAAATATTTTTTAAACAATATTCCCATAATAATCTTTTTGAAATTGTTATTTTAGCCCGTTTTAATTCAGCTACCTTTGCATTTAAAGCTGGTGTTATTCTTCGATATAAATCATTAATATCTATAAATTTTTCTTCCATTATAGCCATAAATTCAAAAGCCCTTTCATAGTATTATTATATAATATTTTATTTAGCATTTAAAGGAGTTTTATGAAAAATAAAAACATATTTTTTAAATCTACTCTAATTTTAATTATGGGAGGCATCATTACAAAAATTCTGGGTTTTATTATAAGAATTATTTACACTCGAATTGTCGGAGAAGAAGTTATTGGCTTATATTCTTTAGTAATGCCAACTTATTCTTTATTAGTTACTCTTGCTACATTAGCACTTCCAACAGCCATCTCCAAATTAGTTGCCGAAAACAAACATAATAATTTAAAAATAGTTAGTACTGGTACTATTTTAATTATGACAATTAATTTCTTTGTTGTACTTTTTATGCTCTTTTCCGCTAAATTTATTGCAAATACGCTTTTACACGAACCAAGATGTTATATTTTAATTATTGCGATGAGTTTTACTTTTCCAATCATATCTATTTCAAGTATTATTAAAGGTTATTACTATGGTAAACAAAATATGGTACCCAATGTTGTATCTAATATAATTGAGCAAATAATAAGAGGACTTTTGATTTATTTATTTGTCCCTAAAATAATTCTTAAAAGTGAAGTTTTAGCAGCTGCATCTCTTTTCTTATTTTCATTCATCGAAGAAGTTGTTTCCATATTTATTAATCTTTTATTTTTACCTAAACATATTAAAATTAGCAAACAAAGCTTAAAACCAGATAAATATACTCTTAAAAATATTTTAGATATATCTATTCCTACTGTCTCATCAAGATTTATTGGTAATATTGGCTATTTTTTTGAACCAATTATTTTACAAAACATTTTATTACTTACAGGACTTTCAAATAACTACATTTTAACAGAATATGGGGCTTATAATGCCTATACTATTACTATATTAACAGTTCCTTCCTTTTTTATTACTGCTATATCATCTTCCTTAATACCCGAAGTAAGTAAATATTATTTACAACATAATTACTATTTAATAAAAAAGCGACTAAAAGAAGCAATTAAATTTGCCCTTTTAATCGGAATTCCATATTCTATTATATTAATCTTTTTTGGTAAATATATTTTAAACATTTTATATCAAACCAATATGGGCTTAAATTACATTTTAATACTGGCACCAATATTTCCATTATTTTATATTGAAAATATCTTAATGAGTTTTATGCAAGGAGTTAACAAAGCTAAAATTACCATGCGTATTACTATTTTAGGAGTAATTATTAAAAATGTCGTTTTAATAATAAGCGGTCTTTTACATACCGGTATGTACTCTTTAGTTATATCAGAAATTGCTAATATTTTAATCGTGGTCTTTTTAAATATCTATTACACCCATCAATTTTTTAAAAAATTATAAATACCATAATTTTTCATTATTTTTATATACTTCATCAATAAAACCACAGCCAAGACATTCTTCACCTAAATATAAAACACATGCTTGACCAGGGGTTACTGATTTTGCTTTATCATACTTAACCATTATTTTATTATCTTCTAAATATTCTAAAGTAACGGGTATATCTTCTCCTCGATAACGAAATTTAGCCGTACAAAAAGATGGATGGATACTACTTATAAAATTAACATTACTAATTAAACATGCATCACTATATAAATATTCTTCATCACCAATAGTTACATATAAAATATTATTTTTAACATCTTTACCACAGACAAAATGTCTATCTGTATGTCCTGATAATCCCACATTTTTTCTTTGACCAATGGTATAATTCATAAGCCCATTATGTTCACCAATTACTTCTTTTGTTTTAACATCAATAATTGGTCCTTTATTTTCTTTTAAGAAATTATGAATAAACTTTTGAAAATTTCTTTCCCCAATAAAACAAATACCAGTTGAATCTTTTTTAGCAAAAACAGGAATATTCTCTCTCTTTGCTATTTCTCTTACTTCTGGTTTAGTTAAATTTCCTATTGGAAATAATACATCTTTAAACTCACCATAAGCTACATCTGCTAAAAAATAAGTTTGATCTTTATTTAAATCTTTAGCCCTTAGTAATCTTCCTTTTTCAATTCTCGCATAATGTCCTGTTGCTACATAGTCTGCTCCTAATTTTTTCGCTTCTTTTTTAAATAAATCAAATTTAATATATTTATTACATAATAAATCAGGATTGGGGGTTCTTCCTTTTTCTAGTTCATCTAAAAAATATTTAAAAACATTATCCCAATATTCTTTAATAAAATCTACTCTATGTAAAGGAATATCTAAATGTTCACAAACTTTTTTAGCATCATTATAATCTCTTTCTTGTGGACAAATAATATCATCATTTTCTATATCTTCACCATTTATCGTACTATCCCAATTACGCATAAATAGACCAATAACATTATAGCCATCTTGTTTTAATAAATAAGCTGCCACTGCTGAATCAACACCACCTGACATACCAATTACTACCGTTTTTGCCATATAAACCTCACATTCCTTTCCCTTCGTTCAAGGCACACATAGTCATGAAAACTTGAACAAAATTTATTTTATA
>CANROK010000061.1 GCA_947632205.1 uncultured Bacilli bacterium | reverse complement strand
CAGCGAAAAGATATTATAGATTATTCATATGTCTTTTTCAATATTGAAGTGTTGCACTTCATTTTTAAATTAACAAAAATGAAGAAACTTGCAAAAGAAACTATATTGTGGTAATATGTATTTAGCAAGAAAAATTGCATAAAATAAAAAAGGAACATCCAATATGCTAGTGTTGAGTGTTGCCAACAGATTGGTTTCACCTAATTCAAAGTAGTTGAGTTAGGTGATTTTCTTTTTATATTAGAACTATAAATAGTAATAATACTAATAGGAAGATAAGAATGATTAAAGATAGAATTAAAAAATCCTTCTTATTCATACTATCGCCTCCCTTCTTTATGAAGTTTGGCAATCACCCAACTATTAAATGTTCCTAGCAAAATTTTATCAAACATTTATTCTAGGTACAATATGTTTTATAAAAAATATAAGAGTTTACAAAAGCATTTGCAAAATTAAGAACCTTCAAAAGAAACTATAGTGTGTTATTATGTATTTAGCAAGAGAAATTGCATAAAATAAAAACAGGGAACATTCAGTTTGCTATTATTGAATGTCTAACTCAAATAAATTTGACTAAGACACACTTATTCTAGTGAATGAGTGTTATTTTTTTTACAATATAAATAAAGATTGTTACTAGATTGTTGTCTAGTTTTTATTTGGTATAATATTTAAAAATTAAATAAATATTCAATTTTTTTTGTAACCCTTTTTCTATTTTAAGCATCTTTATAATGAATCGATTCAAGGAGGTATCAATTTGAAAAATAATATTAATTTTAAGATTGAAACAATAATTAATGAATATTCCAATTATGTTTTCAAGATTGTAAACAACATTGTTGGTACTTCTTTACCATATCAAGATAAAGAGGAAATAGTAGCAGATGTATTTTATCTCTTATGGAAAAATCAAGATAATATTAACAAAGATTTAAAATCATATTTGGCTGTTATTGCTAGAAATTCTACTTATGCAAAACTTAGAAATAACAAAATAAATTTTGAATTAAAAGATGAATTTACCACTGATAACATAACATTTGATACTGATAATGTCATTGACAAAATTGTTATAAAGCAGAAAATAAAAGAACTAAGTGAAATAGAGAAAACTATTTTTTATCTTTATTATGTTGATGGATATAAAATAAAAGAAATAGCAAAAAAATTGAAATTAAGTTCTAGTGGAATAAAGATTAAACTTTATCGAATTAGAAAAAAATTAAAGGAGGAAATATTATGAATAAAATTGATACACACCAAATAAAAGAGATGACAAATCAATTGATTGGTTATGAAAATTTTAAAATGGAGGAAAAAATGAAAAAAAGTAAATTACGAAATATTGTCCTTGTATTTATAGGAATAATTTTATTAGGATTTAGTACAATAACTGTTAATGCTTTAACAAATAATGCTGTTAGTGATGTTATAAAAAAAATAATACCCTTTAAAGCTATTAATAAAAATGATGAAGATATTAAAAATGCGACTTGTACTGAACTTAATAATGGTAATATTTCTTGTATTATTGAAGAAGATTCAGAAGATGACGATAATAAATTTGAAATAACTGTTGAGTATGATTCAAGCTATGATAAAGAAAAAGGCGAAACATTTTTATATGAATATAGGGAAAAATAATATACAAAAATAAAGCATTGAGCAAACGATATGTAGTTTGCTCTTTTTATGGTATAATTTTAGTAAAGTAAATAGTAATTTGAAAGCGAGATTTAGAGTATGAAGAAAAAAATAATTATAACTTTAGTAGTAATTATTCTATTAGTATTATTGTTTCCAATTAGAAATCAATTAAAAGATGGTGGTACAGTAGAATATAAAGCACTAGTTTATAAAATATCAAAAGTAAAAAGACTAATTTCTATTGAAGAAATGGAACAAGATGGAAAAATAAAAGAATACGATCAAGGAATTATTATAGAAATACTTGGATTTGAAGTTTATAACAATGTTAAATAAATTACAATTTGTAAGAGAATGTTAAAATATTTTTATGTATGATTACATTAGCAGTGATTAAAATTAAGATAAATAGTAAATTATAGGAGAAAAATATATATGTTAGGAAATATATTATTAGGAATAGTGTCATTATGTACAATGATTTCATATTTACCACAAACTATACAATTAATAAGAACCAAGAAGTCAAATGATTTAAGTATTAATTCGTGGATTTTATGGGTAATAAGTAGTTTATCATATTCATTATATGCAGTTTTGTGTAGTAAAGATTTTATGCTAATTTTTGAAACATCTTTGGAATTGTTTTTTTGTTTACTAATTTTATTATTAGCAATAAAGTATAAATAAAATATATAGTAATTTGTAGAAGTTTCTTATATTAAAAATGATTATGGTGATATAGAAATAGATAGTACCAATGAATTATTTATTGATGCTAAAACTGATTTAGGAAAAGTAAAAATTAAAAATAATTATCATAAATTTGATATTACTTTAAAAATAGAAAATGACTGCGGTGATATAGAAGTAAATAATTAAAAGAAAATAAATAGCAAACGGATAAAAACTGTTTGCTATTTTTATGGTATAACTCTTAAAGAAACAAATAATAATTTGTACGGAGAAGATTATGGGAGATTTGTAGATAAAATAAGAATATGAAAGTTTTTTTGACAAATCTAATGATAAATGCTATAATTTCATTAGATTTGTCAAGGAGGAATATATGAAAAAAATGACATTTAAAGAATTTAAAATTGAAAGTAATATTGAAATTATCGAATCTATAATGAAAGCAAATAATGGGTATGTTACTTCAAAACAACTATCAAATCTTGGAATTCATAGAATGTATCTTAATATTATGAAAGAAAAAGGTATGATAGAAAAGGTTGGAAATGGTATTTATATTGATTCTAGTAAAATAGAGGATAGTTATTTTGTTTTTAATTTAGAACTTTCAAATATAGTATTTTCACATATGACTGCTCTTTATTTTCATGGACTTTCTATTAAAGCTCCAAATGATAAATATGATATAACGGTTCCTAATAATTATTTTAATTATAAAATAAAAAAACATAATGTTTTCTATGTTGCTAAAGATGTTTATGAACTTGGATTAATACAAATTGATACACCGATGGGTAATAAGGTAAGGGCATATGACATGGAAAGATGTATATGTGATATTATAAGGTCTAAAAATAGAATGGATTCAGAACATGTTAAATATAGCATTAAAGAATATATTAAAAGGAAAGATAAAGATTTAGTTAAACTATCAAAGTATGCAGATAAAATGGGAATAAAAAAAGAGATAATGGATTACATGGAGCTATTCTATGAATAGTATGCAATTAAAAGATAAACTAAGAAATATTTCTAAAGAAAAAAAGGTGGATTTTAATACATTACTTAGGATTTATATGTATGATAGATTTGTTGAAAGATTATCAAAAAGTAAATATAGAGAAAATTTTATCATTAAAGGTGGATTTTATTTAAGTACATTATTTGGAATAGAAAATAGAACTACTATGGATATAGATACAGCTTTTAGAAATGCAAACTTTAAAGAAGAAAATATTGTTAAAATGATAAAAGAAATAATATCTATAAAGATAGATGATAATACTAAACTATCATATTTGGGAATATCGCCTATAAGAGATGAAGATGAATATGGTGGTTTTAGAGTAGATATTCAGGTTGAACTTGAAAATGTTAAAGAAAAATTTCATGTTGATATAGCAACAGGAGATCCAATTACCCCAAAAGAAATTCGATATAAATATATTCCATTACTAGGGGATAATTATATAGATTTATATGCTTATAATATTGAAACAGTATTAGCTGAAAAAATAGAAACAATTCTTAGTAGAGTAGAATTAAATGGTAGAATGAGAGATTTTTATGATATTTATTTAATATATACAAAAGACTGGGATAAAGTTAATAAAAAACATTTTAATGAAGCATTATTAAAGACATTTGATAAAAGAGATTATTATGGTAATCCATTTGTATCTATAGATATTATTCGAGATAGTGAATTGATAAGGATAAGATGGAAAAATTATCAAAGAAAATATGAATATGCCAAAGATATAAATTTTGATGATGTATTGGATTGTATAGAAAAAATGATGAATCAAATAAATATTTTGGTAGTTAAGTAATTATAAAAATTGCAGTCAAAATTAAAAAATATAATTGTTAGAAATGGAGAAGATTATGAAAGAAAGTTTAAAAATTATTTTAATTGTTTTATGTGTTATGGTAGGAGTTATTGCTCTTGACACTTTACAAGCAAAAATCTTTGATAATAGTCCATTTATTAAAATTAGAAAAAATTTTAAAGATGGTTATGTACAATATATGGATAAAGGTTTATTAGTAAATCATTATCATTGTAAAAATAATGAAGATGTTACTGCTTGGAAATTTACAAAATTTGTTTGTTCTATTCCAGAAAACAAAAAAGAAATTAAGGAAATAGTTGATTTAGTAGCAAGAGATAATCTTACTTGTGATACAGCTTTAGAAAAATTTTATCAAGATGAAAATTATACTTATTCTTATAGTTGTATAAAAAACGATAAAGTAATTGTTAAGTATAATGATGGAAGTGAAGAAACTGTAAAAGAAGCTTTAGAAAATAATAAAATAACTATTCAAGATTTAGATAGATTTAATATTGCGTATATAAAAGAAGAAATAGAAAATAATAAAGAAAAATTAAATTTAGAGAACTATCAAGATAATCCTATATTTTTAAATTATGGAGAAGAAAACATAATAAAAACTAAAAATATAAATTTAAGTCACACTATTTTAACTGAAAGAATAGAAAATAAATACAATAATGATAAAGAATTAGCTAATTTAGTTAAATATATTAAAGATACATTTGATATAGAAATTAATAATAAATGGGAAATATCCATTAATTATTACAATAATGAAAAAGCTGATGGCTTAGTTCAATTTGTTTATACTATAGGTGAAATAAAAACTAATAGAAGTATTACTTTTGTAATAAACAAAGATAAATATGATAAGGTTTACTATATGTGTTTAAATGATGATATAGATGAAAAGAATTTAATTAATAGAGTAAATTTATTTAAAAATAAATATGTTCAAGGAAAGAAAAATTTAAAAGATGGTGAAAAATTCTATGAAGAGAATACAAATTTTACGTATTATATAAATGTTGATAAGTTAATATATACATATTCTTATTTTTTTAAATATAATAATGATATTATAAATGATGATTGGGGAACAGTTCGTTTAATAGATGAAAATGGTAATGCAAAAGTAATAAATTAAATAGTGATTTGTAGGAGGGTAAAACTAAATGTATGAAATTTTAAAATTTCTTATATCTATAATTTGTATAATAGGAATTATCTATATAGTGATAATGAAAAATAAATATAAGAATGATAAAACATCTTTATCAAAAGATAGTATTAAAGAAAATATTATAAAATACTTTCAAGATAATGATATTACAAGTTTAGAAAAAGGAATTAAAACAAAAGACTTACCAAAAGAAATAGTTAAAAATCCTTGCTTATTAATGATGGTTCAAGATAAAACTTTAAATTTTCAAAAAGGAAAATATTATTTAAATAAATAATAATTTATAAAACAAATGATTATTGTAAATTATCAACTTTTATGATAATCTTATTAAAGATAAAAGGAGAATTTTTTATGAGAAAGAATATTAAAGTTACAGAAGCAATATTCCCAATGCCAGTATTAATGATAGCCACTTATAATGAAGATGGAACTATTGATGTGATGAATGCAGCATGGGGAACAATGTTAGAAAGAAATCAAGTAATGCTTAATTTAACAGAAACACATAAAACTGTTAAAAACATTAAAGAAAAAAAAGCATTTACTGTTAGTATCACTGATAGTGACCATGTTGTAGAAGCAGATTATTTTGGATTGGTATCTGGAAATGATACACCTAATAAATTTAAAAATAGTGGTTTAACTGCTATTAAATCAGAAAATGTAGATGCACCAATTATCAATGAGTTTCCAATATGTTTAGAGTGTGAATTTATAGAATATGGAGATTGTGGAGTAATAGGAAAAGTAGTTAATGTTACTGCTTCAGATAAAGTAATGAATGGTAATAATGTTGACATATCATTAGTAAATGCTATTGCATTTGACCCATATACTCATGGATATTATAAAGTAAATGAGAGAGTTGGAAATGCTTTCAAAGATGGGTTACAATTAAAAAAATAATAATATAAAGTATAAGATAGATAGTTTGAAAATTATCTGTCTTTTATAATCATCTAGATAAAGTATAATTTGTTTTAATAAAATAAATAGTAATTTGTGAAAATAATTTTCTTACAAAAAATAATTTTTTATGTTATAATCAATCTGTTGAGCAAATAATATTAAGTCAATTTATCAATGAGTAGCAATAATGCGTAAGTCCAATTGTATAAGGACTTGCGTATTTTTTATGCTCAAAAAGTCGAGGAGGTATCATTTATGAAAGAATTAGATTTAGGAAAAGAAAGAATACCTAAATTAATAAAAAAGTTTGCAATTCCCTGTGTAATTAGTATGATTGTTGCAGCACTATATAACATCGTAGATCAAATATTTATAGGATGGAGTGAAGCAGGAGCATTTGGTAATGCAGCGACTAATATCGTTTATCCATTTACTGTTATATCACTTGCATTTGCATTATTAATTGGTGATGGATCAGCAGCATTATTTAGTTTGTCATTAGGAGCAAAGGACAAAGAAAAAACTAATAAATCTATAGGAAATGGATTAGTTTTACTATTATTTATCTCTATTGTACTTACTATATTAGGTTTATTATTTAACAAACAAATATTAAACTTGTTTGGTGGAAATCCTAATGAAGTAGAATGTTATCAATATGCAAAAGATTATTTAAGAATT
>CANROK010000060.1 GCA_947632205.1 uncultured Bacilli bacterium | reverse complement strand
GAATTTACCAAATCCTATAACAAACTTTATGGGCGCATCCGCCGGGGAAAAGTTCCCAGCGATACGCCGCTGATGGACGAATTAAAAAGGCTGCATGATGAATATACGGAAAAATATGAGAACACACACCAGAAAGACCGAGAAGCGGTCTGGAAAGAATATATTCAAAAGAATAAGGAATTGCTTGGATAATGCCCATCAGATTTTCATTTCCCGAATATTTTAGAAGCAAAATAGAAGCATAGACACCCTACAAAGCTACCAGCCATTCAAAAAGGCTTCCGAGCATACACTCGGAAGCCTTGATTTTACTGCATTTTTTCAATTACTCAATGATAGAAGCCACACGACCAGAACCTACGGTACGTCCACCCTCACGTTTCGTAGGGAATAAAATTATAATGTTTTTTCATGTATTTCATTGGATTTTATGCTCACATTTTACTATTTTAGCTATACTATTTGAGTTTTTCAAATTTTTTAGAACCAAAATAGAACCATTAATTACTTATTGATTATTTGTTTCAATCACTCCATCACTTCTCTTCTACTTCAAATACTTCATTTTGTACTTTTTCTACCATTGCGTTATAATGATTTTCATCTAATTTTTTAATTAAGTCTAATATATCATTAATAACTGTATGATTATTTGTATCTAAAATGTCAGTATCCAATTCCTCAAAAACATTTATTTTCTTTTCATGTGAATATATATTAACAAATTTATATATTCGTTCTCTTATTATATCGTCCTCCTTTTTTGGTAAAGCTGCCAATAAAAGTGCCGCTAAATCCGCACGTTGTTTGGGAAATTTAAAGCTCAAAAAGGATTCAATTAGTTTTCTACAAATATTTCCACAAAAAATACTTTCTTGTTTAGTTAATATCTTATCTTTCATTGAGTATACACTATAAAATACATAGTCATACTCTGTTGCCTGTTTCAAACTTTCCCCACCATTATTTAGTATCGCCATACGTTTCCCCTGATCTATATGATTTTCCACTCTATATATAGAATACGCTGGAATCTTTTTACCTGTTGATATATCTTTTACATTCTTTTTATTAAACCACCCCAATACAAGTGAAAAGAAATTATAATTATGTGTCAATACAAAAATTTGTTTTGCATTTTCGCATTCTGATTTCATATATGCATATGAAGAAAATAATTTATTTGAGTCAAAACTTGATATGGGATCATCTATTACAAGAGTACTATCCTCTATCTTTTTCCCATTTTCTTTTAGTTTGGTTATAAAATAAATAAATGCTATTGCTGTTTTTTCACCCTCACTTAAATTAGTCGCCTCTTCCTCCTTATTTCGGTATATCTTATATCCCTTTTCGACAGTATCAAATCTTAGTTCAATTTCATTATATCCTAAAAATTTTTCTAATTTTTTGTTAAACTCCTCTGCTCCTAATGTTTCATTTGACAAAATTTTTTCTAATTCATTATACTCCGCAATCTTATTGTCACATTCCATTTGCTCGATTTCTAACTCTTTCCTTATCTTATTTAAATTTCTTAGTTTTTTGTCATATGCTAAACCCTTTACCTGTTCTCTGACATAGTGTCTTTCCACTTTCTTTTTAATCGCTTTGGTAGATTCCTCAAAATTATCGGTTTTTTTGTTATGTTCATTAATCATTTCTTTACATTTATCAAAAATACAATTAATATTTTTACAACATTCTACTATTATATTCTGTGACTCTTCACAATCAATACAGTCAAAAGGTTTACTCTTTTTCTCTGATAATAGATGAATATATTTATCTACTTCTTTATTAAATATATTTATACTGCTTTCATACTCTTCACTACATTTTCTAATATTATCGGTTAATTCATCATAATATAAAGTTGTATTAAAATATGGACACTGTCCATCTAACTTAAAATCTCTCCATTCAATATTACTTTTTTCAATGTCCGAATTAAGTCTATTTAAGGCATCGCTAAAATGTGCATCAAGATCATTATAACGTTCAGCACTAATTATGCCTCCACAGAAAGCACAACTTGTCCTTTCATTTCTTTTATGCAACATCATTCCCCTTTCAACCCAATCAGATATTTCCTGATCATCTCGCAATTCACTTATTACTTTTGCAGAAATTTTTCTTGATACAATTTCATATGTATTTTTAATAAGCAATTCAAGTGCTGTCTCACTTATCTTTTTAATATCAACACAAATCTTATCTTTTTTCAGCGGCTTCGCCTTTTGAATAGCTTTTTCCAATTCATCTTTCTGCATTAAATCCAAATCTGACAATGGAAAATTACTATCGTCTAAAAGAGAAAGAACTTTCCTTTTGTCATAGTTCAAATAATATGAATCATTTGTATCCAATAATTGATAATTATTCTTGACTGTCTTTCCAATAGCTGTTAATATCTTTTGCAATTCATTATCCGCTTTATTCAATTCATTTCGCTTATTTTCTAATTTTTTTATTAGTCCTAAATTGTCCTCACTACCGAATAATTCATTTTTTAATGTATTGTATTTTTTTGTTGTTTCTATATTTTTTTCATCTAAAAGCAAAATACTTTTTAGCGTCCCATTCCAATCAATATTTTCTTGTACAAAATCCTCATTAAAAACAGCAATATTTTCATTCAGTAAAGGCATCTGCTTTTCTGTATATTGTATCCCATCAACAGTAATAGTAAATTTTAGGCCATCAAATTCTTTAGGTATTTCATGACCACCTATAAAGCTGAAAAATCTCGACAATGTACTTTTTCCTGAACCATTCCAACCATATATTAAATTGTATCTTTTGAAATCACTTGCAAATTTAGGCGGAATGGCACTATATATACCTAAATTTGAAAGTTTATCTATAGAAAAAATCATCTTTGCACCACCTTCTCAATCTATTTAACTGTATGCCGAGTATATTGCATTGACAATAGCGATCCCTTTATTGCATCATATAACTCCTCATGTCCTATTGCCTTTAAAATCTTACGATCAAATTTTTCCCTATCTGAATCTTTTAACTCATCTTCTGTATCCATAACATTACGATTTTTGATTTTTTCAAACAATTCCACAATCTCCAAAGCATCTGCATTTGATATAATCCGAGGATTTATTATATACATGTTCTTCAGCTTTGTACTGCTCGCATCCAGCACGCCTAATCCCCGCCCAAAACCAATCGCTTCAATTGCAAACATACCAAATAAAGAATTCAATAGTGCATGCAATAAATCTTTTGATATATTTGTATCCTTCATTAGCATTCTCGTAAAACGCTGATCCACAAATGTACTCTCATCAAACTTTGATACAAATAAGCGTTTATCAGGATTAAGTGCGGTCACAAAATCTGCTTTTGTCGCATCATCCATTTCATACCAGAAACTTCCTGAGCGTTTTAATGCTTCTGGCAATAATTTACCTGTTCCATTTCTTATGTTCTCAAATTTTTCAATCCAGTTTAGAGCTCCTATATGCCCTAATTGTCGTAATTCATCTTTCGATTTATGGCAGCAAAATGCAACAATATCTGTTTGAGCTGTATATGATTTTAATAATGCTGGATTTTTAAGCACCGGCTTAATATATTCACTCTCAATCCCACTATTTTCAGACGGATAAAACAAATCATTCCATCCTCTACGCTCACCTCTTTTTACAGTCAATATTTTTTCAATCGGAATTAAACATTCTGCCAACTCATTAACCCATGATACATCATGGAACAATGCATTTAATGTTATCCCCTTTTCTGTAATTTCTCTAATCGTTTCAACAGAATAATTTTTGACAGAAGCCACTGAATTATCGATTTCTTCTCCTAACACAATACTATTCACGATTATTTCTTTCTCATTGCTGCTAATTTGTTCTAAATCCTTATTCAACATCCAAAAATTTATTTTCAATTTTTGATTTGGTATCATAATTTCTTTTTTATTCAATATTAGTAGAGTTGCTACAACATCCGCATTCTTAAACCAACGTCCGCAATTACTTATCACTACTGCACGAATGTCATAATAATACAATAATGCATCAAAGAATTTCTTACCAATATCTGTACCAAGCCATGAATTAGATAAAACAATTCCCAACCTTCCACCATCTTTTAATAGCTCATACAATTTAAATGGCAGATAATTGTATAAATCTGTCTTTCCCAATGTAAATTCTATACCTGTATCGTCTTTTATCTTCTGTCTATACTCATTAATATACTCTATCTCATCTGCAGCTATTTTATTGTACTCAACAAATGGGAGGTTAGAAACAATAGCTCCATAATCAGGAATTTCTTTTTCAATTCCACTACCGTCAATTGGACTCTTTATTTCTATTTTATCTTTGCTTTGCACTGCAAATACATCTGACTGAAATATATTTAATGGAATATTCAATGCTTCCATATTAGTTACCGCAATATTAGCAATCTGTAATGGATATGCATATTTATCAGCTATCCATGTAGTCGTAAATGCAACTTCCGAATTGTGCAATCTTTCCATTTTGTTCTTAACGATTGCTCTCGCAATTGTTCCTGTACCCGCACATAAGTCTGCGCATTCGTCATTCCAATTATTAATCGTTATTTGACAAAGTAAATCTGCCAAACAATATGGTGTAGCATATTGCCCCCTTATTTCTCGTTTTGATGTATTAACTGTTTTTTCCAGTATTTCTTGTAAAACTGTCTGATCAATTTTTTCTATCCTATTTTCCACTAAAAATTGATTATAGTCCACAATGTCTATCCATGTGTTCTCTGGCACAATTTCATTGTATTCTAATTTTTTAAATACATTATAAAAATCTCCTTGTTCTACAATCTCATCTATGATTGCATTTCCTTCTGACGGCGTAGACGTACTATCAATTTTATCTATCTTATAGGCACAATTATGATATTTCTTTATCGTATTTGCGAACATAATCCTATTTGTCCAGTTCAACAAAATAGATTTTGCATACGCAGAATACATATCATTCTCATCTTTATCATATTCTTCATGAAAAGCATTCCACCATACTTTCAAACGACTTTCCATTGTCATATTATTGCTAACTTCTAAAATAATATTTTCAGCAACTAAAGCCTTATTTCTTTGGATTATTTCTGTCATAAGTCCATCAGATATAGTTGTTTCAATAGGTGATGCTAATATTGTTCCCTTAATCAGGAATTCATTTACTGTTAAAACAATGTCTTTTATAATTGGCAGCCACTCTGCTTTGTATGTAGTTACATCTTCTCGGTTTTTTATATGATTTGTCCCACCCCATACTTTGGCTTCCTCAAAATCGCCATTCACACTTTTTACATATAATTTCCCATATGTAAAATTCCAAATCACAAAACTGTTCAAATCTAAAGCAATTGCTTTTCTGGCAGCATCCTTTATCAATGCTTCATCTGTAATTAAGACATCCGGCATCTTGAGTTCCCACCCCTGTAAAATTCTATTTTGCGCTTCATCTTCATATAGCAAAACATCAGGGAACATACTTTTCTTATTTACAGAAAGAGTACTTTCTCCCCCTGCACTTTTAATCTTTAAATTCATTCCCTTGAGCATTGCTCTTATTTCTGAAATAATAACAATAGCCCAGCTTCTCTCATTGCGCCTAACAATTGTACCCATACACATCTACCTCTCCTTAAATTCAGAAATAAGATTTTGCTCCTTTATATATTTACGAGTCTTTTTATCCAACTGCTCCCACGCTAAAAATAACCTTCTTTTTGCAACATCTATATAATCAATTTCTTCTCTTTTAAATAATGCCACATTTTCATTCTTTTCAATACCTATAAAATTTCTTCCTTCCATTAGAGCCGCAACAAGAAATGAGCCACTTCCAAAAGTATTATCCAATACAACATCTCCTGGATTTGTATAGGTTCGTATCATGTATCTTCCCAATTCTATTGGTTTTTGTGTTGGATGCAACACTGCCCCTTCACATTCAGCGGTCTTAACATATATGATATCTGTTGGATAGCGTTCTCCTTCGCTTGCCACATGAACCGGTTCAAAATCACCGTAGTTTCCGCATAATTGATTTTTTCTTACTCCTTTATCATACGGATCACCTTGTGTCATTTGTGGATGATATGTCGGCTGTTTCTTATAAAACACACACACATCTTCATGTTTTCTAAGCGGCTGCTTCTTAGCATTTAGAAAATTAGTGGGCTTTGATTTTTCCCAAACCCACTTGTATTTATAAATATTAGGTTGACTCAAAATTAGTTTTGCTGTAAAAACTCCATTAGAAGTTAATACTATCGCCCCATTCGGTTTAATAATTCTATTATATTGCTTCCATAACTCATTTAAAGGAATATAACAATCCCATTCGTTTTGTGTCATTCCATACGGCAAATCACACAAAATCATATCTATACTTTCATCTGGTATTTCATTCATATACTCAAGACAATCACCTTCAAAAAGCTGATTTATAACCTTATCCATATCTATAGCTGTCGTATCTACTTTTTTCATAAAATAACCCCTTACATTTGTTCATCTATCTCTTTTATAATATCATATCGTTTGCCCGAACACAAGTTCTATTTTGAATTTTGTTTATAAAAATCCAAATTAATGTTATCACATCACACAAACTTTTTCCACAAAAAAATACTGATGCTTTATAATAAGGTCTGTTTTCATTAAAATCCTCGTACATAGCTGTACCATTACTTTTTCATATCCGTCATACTCCCCATCAACTTTCATATCTGAAAAATTCTCTCGCCAATGCTTCTGCCATAGTCTTATTGTATCCTTTTTTCAGATATCCCTGAACAATCGTGCCAAACATATCCTTTACCATACTCGCCTCTATGTCACAATAGGATTGCAACTCACCCGATAATGCCATCACAACATACTCAATCGGTTTATTATCCAACAGCTTATGCAATTTTGCAAGTGATTGTTCTGTAGTTCGCAGATCTGCTTCTATTTCCTCACATTTTATTTGAAGAATATTACCATCCAAATAATAAACTGGATCTATACTAAATAAGTAGACACGATCATGCACTACCTGTTACAATAAATCAGACACCAAAAAGGAGGCACTC
>CANROK010000059.1 GCA_947632205.1 uncultured Bacilli bacterium | reverse complement strand
CTTTTTTATGCTTTTTTTCTTTTTTCCTTTCTTCCCACACCTTTCTTATAAATTATCAACAAACATATTATTCTATGGCATAGGACATAAAAAAATTCAATTATATAAATTGAATCGAGGGAATAAAAGGTATTATAATAATTTTAAAATCATTCCTAAAAAGATATAATTAATTAAAGTTGATGAACCACCATAAGATAAGAAGGGAAGAGGTATACCCATAATGGGAAGTAAACCTAAATTCATACTTATATTATATATTTGCGAAAATAAGAAACTAAAAAGATAAGTATAAGCAAAAAGTTTATATTTTTTTACTTTTGAATGACTTATTTTAAGTAATAAATTAATATTAATAACTAAATAGCATAATAAAACGATTAGAGCACTGAATAAACCAGTAGTATTAGTTAAAAAAGCAAAAATAAAGTCAGTTGGAGCTTCAGGAATAGATAAATTAATATTATTAAGACCATTTCCAAATAGAGAAGATGTACCAATATTAATTAAAGATCTTTCTAATTGATAACTATTACCATTTGCAAAATTAATAATCCGATCCATTCGATAAAAGAAAGAAGTACCAATTAATTTAATTAAAATATCTCTATTAAAAAAATAAAAATAAAAGAATAAACTAATACTTAGTAATATTATAGTACTAGCTAATATATACCATTTTTTATTTAATTTTAAATATATTAAAGTTACAAATAAAATAATAAGAAAACTTATTATTGCTCCAGTATCTGGTTCTAGAAATACTAAAATAGAAGGAATTAAAGTTATTAATATTAATTTAATAATTATTATTAATTCATCTTTAAAAGTTTTAATTTTACTATTATTTACAATATTAATAATATACATAGTAAGTGTAAGTTTAGTAAGTTCACTGGGTTGAAAAGTAAATCCAAATAAATTTAACCAACACTTACTACCATTAGTAGTACTACCAAATAATAATACTAATATAAGTAAGATAAGAGATAATAAATAAAAATATTTAGCATATTTAAACAAATTATTAACATTTATTTTCGATATTATATATATTAATAAATAGCCAATGATAAACCATAATAATTGTTTAATAAAAAAGTTATGATATAAAACATTTAAATAACGAGCATTAAACATATTAAAAATACTTATTACATTTAAAATAAGTAGAGGAATATATAAATAAAGATTTTTTTTATTTATTGTTTTCATAATATTATTATGGTTCAAAAATAGTTATTTATCATAGAATATATTTAGGAGGGAACTTATGAAAGATTTACCAAAAGTTACAAGAGGGATAATTAGTGAGGATTTAAATAACACTCAAAGTGTTTTTTATGGAAGCGATAGAAATAATCAAAAGAAAGATGATATAAGTATAGTAAAGAAAATAAATAATATTTTTGCATCACCCCATCATGTTTATAAAAGTAGAGTAAGAATTACTTTAAGTGATCAAACAATCGAAAAAGTCATTGTCGGTAAAACTAGTACTAATTTAATTACTATAGATGGTGAATTAATTAATATTATTGATATATTAGATATTGAAAAAATATAATTGTTAATTATTAAATATTTTGATATTATTAAGATAGTGGTAGTATGAAAGAGAATAGAAGAATAATAATATTGTATATACTATTAATATTAATATTTATTTTATTATTTATATATAATTTATATCGTAATAGTAAATTAGATGTGGATAGAAAAATTGATTTGTTTTTTAATAATTATTCTTATGATGAAGTAATAAAGATAAGTGATGAATTATTTTTAAATGCTATAGATGTATTAAATACTAATAATTTAATGGTAGAATTGAATAAGAATAATCGTATAAGATATTATGTTTTTGATGATAATAAATCTTATAAAAAAATTATTGAGATGGGAAAAATAATTAATACTTTTGCTAAAGTTGATTTAGATAAATATATAAATGATAAGAAAATAATTATTAAAAATAATGAATATTATATTCAAGATTATGATGATATTATTAATAAAGATTATATAGGAAGTATTTTAAATATAAAAGAATATAATCTTAAAGAAGTAATATTTACTAGTATTAATTATTATAGTAAAGATAATAAATATCAAGGATTATTTGATGAAATACCTAAAAATTATTATAAAGAAAGTAAAACAGAATTTAAAATTATATTTGAAGATAATAATTTAAAAATAACTAATATTGAAGAATTAGAAAAAATTATTGCATAAAAAAATATATTAGATGATTTCATCAATATATTTTTTTAATTGTTTAGCATTATTATCAAATATAATTTTTAATTGATTATCAATTTCCACAATTCCTTTAGCACCCAGTTTTTGAATCGCTTCTTTGTTTACTAAAGTAACATCTTTGAGAATTACTTTAAATCTACTCATATTACATTCCGCATTAATTATATTATCTTTACCACCTAAAAAACCAATTAATTTATTTTCTTTTATTGCAAAATCTTTTCTAGTTAATTTTAAGGCAACTGCTAAAATAATTAATATAACAACAGCGATTATTATATATTGGATCGTTGTATTCATTATATCACCCAATATAATTATACTATAATATTAAAAATTATGAAATAGTTTCTCACTATTTTAAAAATTAATCATAAATTAATAATGAGAATACATGAAAGGGTGAAATAATGAACAATAGTAATTCAAATAATTCTGGAACAGGCAATTGCATAAATGAAATATTAAGTATTATTTTAGTCTTACAAGAAAATGCTTGTCCAGATAACTGTTTAGATACTTGTGACAGACCAATGCTTGGTGGAGGTAGCAATTGTTTAGTATGTAATACTAGACCAGTTATGCTTTATACATGTTGCGGTAATGGAACACCTTGGAGTATGCCTATAAGTAAAGATGTTACAACTAATTGTAGTGAACAACCTTTAGGAGGTACTTGTTCTACAGTATTTAGAGTAGAGAAGATAGAAGGAAATTGTTGTACATTTAGAGTTCTTGCTGAAAACACTGATACAACTAGTTTATATCCATTTGTAGCTACTAACTCATTCTTTACAATGGATTGTAGTTGTTTATGTAGTATAAGATGTTTATCAGATACATATGTAGATTGTGTTTGTTAAAATAAGCAAAGTGTAAATGAAAACCATAAGTGATTATGGTTTTTATATGATTTAACACTTGATACTATTACGGGTATGTAGTATAATGATTTTGAGGTAAAAAATGAAAACGAAAGAAAAAAATATAACAGTGGCTAAAGATCAAGAATATTATGTAAGAAGATTACATGTTATTGAAGGTCAAGTAAGAGGACTTGCTAATATGGTTGAAAATGAGAGAACTTATGAAGAAGTATTAATGCAACTTGGGGCTTTAACTAATTCACTTAGAACTGTCGGAAGAAGTATATTAGAAAGTTACATGCGTAATAATTTAAATGATACGGATAAAAGTAAAATTGATGAAATTATTAAATTATTTAATAAATTAGTATAATTATACTCTGGCTTTGGCTAGAGTTATTTTTTTAATAAATTTATTCTTTAATATTTATTAAAATTACTATATAATATAATTGGTGATAATATGAAAAATACCTTAACTATAGAAGAAATAACTTTATTAGAAAAATATTTTAATTTAAGTAATTATTTATCTTTAGGAATGCTTTATTTAAAAGATAATCCTTTACTAAGAAGAGAATTAACCAAAGAAGATATAAAAAGTAAATTAGTTGGGCATTGGGGTAGTGCTCCTGGTCAAAATTTTATCTATTTACATTTAAATAGAATAATTAAAAAATATGATTTAAATATGATGTATGTATCAGGTCCTGGTCATAGTGGTCAAGCAATGATTGCAAATAGTTATATTGAAGGTGTTTATAGTGAAGTATATCCGAATATAACGAAAGATATAAATGGTTTAAAAAAATTATTTAAACAATTTTCTTTTCCAGGTGGTACATCTAGTCATGTAGCACCAGAGGTACCTGGTTCAATTAATGAAGGAGGAGAACTTGGCTATAGTTTGGCTCATAGTTTTGGCGCCGTACTTGATAATCCCAATCTTATTTGTGCTTGTGTTGTTGGTGATGGGGAAGCTGAAACAGGACCTCTTGCAACAAGCTGGCATGGTAATAAATTTATAAATCCTAATAAAGATGGTATTGTTTTACCTATCTTACATTTAAATGGTTATAAAATAGCTAATCCAACGATATTTGCAAGAATGAGTTATGAAGAACGAATGAATTTCTTTAAGGGCTGTGGTTGGGATCCAATTGAAGTAGATGTTATCGATAATCCGAATTATCATGAGGATATGGCTAAAGCCCTAGATGAAGTTGTAAAAAAAATAAAAATAATTAAAACAGATGCTGCTAGAAGAAAAAAATTTGTAAGACCAATGTATCCGATGATCATATTAAAATCAAGAAAAGGTTGGACTTGTCCTAAAAAATATAATAATTTAGAATTAGAGGGTTCTTTTAGATCCCATCAAGTTCCTATTCCTTTTAATTCTGCTGATGAATTAAAAATTTTAGAAGAATGGCTTTTAAGTTATCATCCTGAAGAATTGTTTAATAAAGATGGTAGTATTAAAGAAGAAATACTTACTTTAGTACCTAAAAAAAATAAAAGAATGAGTGCATCATTATATACTAATGGTGGATTATTACTAAAAAATATTAAAGTACCTGATTTTACTAATTATAAAATAGATATTGTAAGAGGTATAACAAAAGCCGAAGATATGCGGGTTTTAGGTTCTTTTGTTAAAGATATCATTCGATTAAATAGAAATAATTTTAAAGTATTTGGCCCTGATGAAGCCATGTCTAATCGTTTAAATAAAGTGTTTGAAGTTACAAAAAGAAAATGGGCATCAGAATTAAAAACTAATGATGAATTTTTAAGCCCCGAGGGAAGTGTTTTCGATAGTTATTTATCAGAACATATGTGTGAAGGAATGCTTGAAGGATATATTCTTACCGGAAGACATGGATTCTTCCATAGTTATGAGGCCTTTATTAGAATTATTGATTCTATGGCTAGTCAACATGCTAAATGGTTAAAAGTTTCCAAAGAATTACCTTGGCGGGCACCGATTGCCTCTTTAAACTATGTTTTAACAAGTCATATTTGGCAACAAGATCATAATGGTTACACGCATCAAGATCCAGGATTTTTAAATCATTTAGCTACGAAAAAAGCCGATATAGTAAGAATGTATTTCCCAATTGATGCTAATACTTTAATTTCCACATTTAATCATATTATTCAAACTAAAAATTATATTAATGTTTGTATTGCCAGCAAACACCCTAGTTTACAATGGCTTACAATGGACGAAGCTATTAAACATTGTACAAAGGGCTTAGGAATATTCACTTGGGCATCAAATAAACCAAAGACACCAGATATAATATTAGCATCTTGTGGTGATACTCCTAATTTAGAAGTTATTGCCGCAGCTAAAATATTAAAAGAGAATTGTCCACATATTAAAACTAGAGTAATAAATGTTATTGATTTAATGCGTTTACAAAGTAGTAATAAACACCCTCATGGTTTAACAGATAGTGAATTTGATAAATTATTTACAACTGATAAACATGTTATTTTTGCTTTTCATGGATATCCCAATTTAATCCATGAACTAACTTATAATAGAACTAATCATAATTTCCATGTTCATGGCTATTTAGAAGAAGGAACTATTACAACTCCATTTGATATGCGTGTTCAAAATAAAATAGATCGTTTTCATTTAGTATTAGATGCTCTAAAATATGTAGAAGAAACAGAAGAAGTAAGAACTACGAGAAATTTAATGTACCGTAAATTAAAACAACATGCAGACTATATAAGAGAAGAAGGTATTGATTTAGAAGAAATACAAAATTTTAGCTTAGAGGATTAATTATGAATGTTTATGATTTTGATAATACTATTTTTGATGGTGATTCATCTATAAAATTTATTAAATATTCTTTTACTAAACATCCTTTTAAAGTAATATTATGTTTATTAAAAAGTATGAGAAATATTTTGGTTAAAGAAGATAAATTAGGCAAAATAAAAAGTGATATTTTTGGCTTTGTTAAAGATATAAATAATTTAGATGAATATGTAAATATATTTGTTAAAAAGAATATGAAACATATTAAGAAGTTTTATTTAGAGAAAAGAAAAGATAATGATTTAGTAATATCTGCTAGCTTTGATTTTCTAATTAAAGCTTTTTGTCAAGAATTAAAAATAGATTATATAGCTACTTTGTATGATACGAAAAAAGGATGTATCATTGGTAAGAATTGTAAGGGGCAAGAAAAAATTAATAGATTTAAAAGTTTATATAAAAATGCTTTAATAAATGAAAGTTATTCGGATTCTTTAAGTGATGAACCCCTTTTAAATTATGCTAAAGTAAGTTATTTAGTAAAGAAAGATAAATTAATTGAGTATAAAAAATAATTAATTTGGGTGATATAATGAATGATAAAAAGAAGATAATACTTAAAATATTAAAAACAATATTATATGTAATATTAACAATTATTTTAATAATTACCTTAACTCTTATCTATAAAGGTTATAAATATAAAGATAAAGTACCAGATATTTTTGGCTATAAAAGTTTTATAGTAGTATCTGGTAGTATGGAACCAACCATTAATATTGGTGATATTGTTATAGTTAGAGAAAGTGATGACATTAAAGTTAATGACATTATATCATTTAAATTAAATGGTTCAATTATTACCCATAGGGTTAAAGAGATAAATGCTAATGGTAAAATAATTACCCAAGGAGATGCCAATAACACCATAGATGGTGAAGGACTTTCTTTAGATGATATTGAAGGTAAATATGCATTTAAAATAAATAAAGTTGGTAATATAATTTTATTTTTAAGAACACAACGTGGTCTTATTACTTTAATAGCTATATTTGGAATAATTATTGCATTTAGTGCTTTTAAAGATGAAAAGAAAGAGAATAATGAAGATGATAAAAATAAATGATATTAGTTAAGGTGATGTAAAGTAAATGTTGGAAAAAAATAAGAGAAAATACAAGTTATATAAATTAAATTTGTATTTTTTTAATT
>CANROK010000058.1 GCA_947632205.1 uncultured Bacilli bacterium | reverse complement strand
ATTCATAAAATTTTACAAAATTTCAACTTTTTTAAGAAATTTACAAAAAACACTTGTAAAAACTTAGAAAGTCATAAAATATATAGTCATGGATTTTTTAAAGGAACTTTTTTACCAATATATGGTATAGGTAGTATACTTATAGTAGTTTTCTTAAATAAGTATAAAAATAATTTTTTAAAATTTATTATTTATTCATTTTTTTTAACAGGAAGTTTTGAATATCTTGGAGGTATATTTTTATTAAAAATATTTAAAATGCGTCTTTGGGATTACACTAATTATATATTTAATATTAATGGTTTAGTTTGCCCCTTAAGTGCTTTTTGTTTTACTTTAGGTAGTATTTTAATAATTTATTATATTTATCCTTATATTAAAAAGATTGTCAAAAAATTTAAACGAAAATATTTAAATATTTTATTATCTTTTTTAAATGGTCTTTTTTGCTTTAATGTGATTGCTACTTTAAAAAAATAAGTATATAATATTGCTAGTTTGAGGTGAATTATGGACTTAAGTGGACTAGTAATTTTAGTAACTGGTGCTAGTAAAGGTATTGGGAGAGCATTGACTAAAACTTTATATAATTATGGAGCAACTGTTATAGGAGTATATAACAAAACTAATATAAATGAAATATATGATACATATAGATGTGATATTAGTAAAGAAGAAGAAATAAAAGAATTATTTAATTATATAAATAAGAAATATAATAAATTAGATGTTCTAGTGAATTCTGCTGCCATAAGTATGGATAACGATATTTATGATAAAAGTAAAAAAGAATTTATGAAAGTATTAGAAGTTAATTTAGTTGGTACATTTTTAATGTGTAAATATGCATCTTTATTAATGAATAAAGGAGTAATAGTAAATATTTCTTCTACTAATGCAACTGATACTTATAATATTTTAAGTATGGATTATGATGCTAGTAAAGCAGGAGTAACTAATTTATCAAAGAATTTAGCAAATCGTTTTCCTTCAATTAAAGTTGTTACTTTAGAACCCAATTGGGTTAATACTGAATCCGTATTAGAAATGGATAAAGAATATTTAATGAAAGAATTAAAAAGAGTAGGCCAAAAAAAACTTTTAACGAAAGAAGAAGTAGTAAATAAAATAATTGAAATAATAATTAAAGATGAAATAGTAAGTGGGATAGTTATAAGAATGGATGGTAGTAATGAATAAATATTTAGAATATTATGGTATAAGTGAAAAAGTATATAATTTAGTTATAGAAAGTGAAAAAGAATTAGAAAAAGAATTTAAAGAAGTTGATAATATAAGTTTTTTAAATAGTATGAAAGTTTTACAAGCATTTAATGAAGTGGGTATTAGTGAAAATGATTTTAATAGTAGTACTGGTTATGGTTATGATGATTTAGGAAGAGAAGATATTGAGAAAGTTTTTGCTAAAGTTTTAGGAGGAGAAGCATCATTAGTTAGATGTAATTTAATATCTGGAACTCATGCTTTAAGTACAACTTTATTTGCACTTTTAAGACCAAATGATACAATGCTTAGTATAACTGGTATTCCTTATGATACTTTACATGAAGTAATTGGTATAAAAGAAAATAATAGTTCTTTAATTTCATTTGGCATTAAATATGAACAAATTGATTTAAAAGATAATGATTTTGATTACGATAAAATAGAAAATACTTTAAAAAGTAAAAAAATTAAATTAATTGAAATACAAAGAAGTAAAGGATATTCAACAAGAAAAAGTATTGATATTGAAAAATTAATTAAAGTGATTAAATTTATAAAAAATATAGATAAAAATGTTATTATAATGATTGATAATTGTTATTGTGAATTTGTTGAAGAAGTATCTCCCCTTGAAATAGGTGCTGATATTATTGTTGGCTCACTCATTAAAAATTTAGGTGGAGGTATTTCTAGAACTGGGGGCTATATTGCTGGTAAGAAAGAACTTGTTTATCTTTGTAGTGAAAGATTAAATATGCCAGGTGAAGCAGGAGAAGTAGGAGCAACATTAGGTATTAATAGAGAATTTTTACTGGGTTTGTATCATGCTCCTTATGTTGTAGCTAGTAGTATTAAAACAGCGATGCTTACAAGTTTAGTTTTAGAAAAACTAGGTTATAATGTCGAACCAAAATATAATGAACATAGATGTGATATAGTTCAAAATATAATATTTGGTAATAAAGCTGATTTAATAAATTATTGTAGAGGTATTCAAAAGGGTTCAGCTATAGATTCTAATGCTACACCGGAACCAACTGATATGCCGGGTTATAGTGATCAAATTATTATGGCATCTGGTTCATTTACGCAAGGATCATCTATTGAAATATCTTGTGATGGCCCCATTAGAGAACCATATATTGCTTATCAACAAGGAAGTTTGACATACGATTATGGTAAAATTGCGGTTATGATTGCTGTTACTAATTTAATTAAAAAGTAAATTTATGCTTGTAATTGCTAAATTCATATGTTAATATATTAATGAACACGAAAGTGTTTTTTAATTGAAATAAAATTAGGGAGGTCTTTTAAAAATGGCAAAGAAGGAAAAAGAAGTTAAGAAGGCAAAAAAAGAAAAGAAAAATAAGAATACTAATGGTAGTTTCTTTAAAAATGTAAAAAAGGAAATGAAGTTAGTTAAATGGCCTAGTTCTAAAGAATTAATTAAATATACAATTGCTACTATTATTTTTTGTATAGTATTAGTTATATTCTTCCAATTTTTAGATGTTATTCTTGCATTTATAAAGGGGATGTTTAGATAATGGAAAAATTATGGTATGTTGTAAATACTTATTCAGGACATGAAAGCAAAGTAAAAGAAAAACTAGAAGCTAAAATTGAATCTATGCATATGCAAGATTATATTTTTAGAATAGTTATACCTGAGACTACAGAAGTAGAAGTAAAAGATGGTGTTAAAAAAGAAAAAACTAAATTAATGTTTCCAGGATATATTTTAGTAGAAATGATTATGTCTGATGAAGCATGGTATATAGTAAGAAATACGCCAGGAGTTACGGGATTTATTGGCTCAAGTGGTAAAGGTGCTAAACCAACTCCATTACTTCCTCAAGAAATAGATAGAATTCTTGCTAATATCGGCATGAGTAGGGTAAATGTAGAAGATGATTTAAAAGTTGGGGATAAAGTTAATATAGTTGATGGTCCATTTAATGGAATGACTGGAAAAATTGATAGTATTGATACGGAAAATAATCGTTTAAATATAATAATAGATTTATTTGGTCAAGAAACTTCAGTAGAAGTTGAATTATTCCAAGTAAGTAAAAATTAAAAGGAATGTTTATCATTCTTTTTTTTATATAATAGGAAAGTCATACAACAAAAATATCGAATAAAATAAGCAAACAAATGGCGAAGAAGAAAGAACAAGCAAGCAAAAAGGCAAGATATATATTATCTTTACTGAAAATTTTTCTTCTTTCCTTTCGATGAAAAGATTGATATCTTATTTAAGGATGGTATGCTATAATTTAAATGTAAAGGGGGTATGAATTATGTTAATTAATCGAGCTTATAAATTTAGAATAGAAATAGAGAGAGATTTAAATGCAAGTATAAACATAATGTATGAAGGAATAATACAAAATTATATTTAAAAAAAATAAAGAAGTACGGTAGCGACTATCGGAAATATGGCCTATGGAGGAGTAAAATCCAATGAAGTAGGAAATAAAGGCCGTGAGGCATTTAGAAGGAAAACAAAATAATTTTAATTATTGAGTTTTACTTTTTGTTCAATAAAATAATTAAACTCTACTAATGGTGGGTGTTAAATTTTAAATTAATATTATATATTTATCTTTGAAAGGAGCAAATATGGATCAAGTAAAAATTGGCAAATTTATTGCAAATCAAAGAAAAAAGCAAAATTTAACTCAAGAAGAACTTGCTATTAAATTAGGTATAACTGCTAAAGCGATTAGTAAATGGGAAAATGGTCGAAGCTTACCTGATGTTTCTATAATGAATGAATTGTGTGAAATATTAAAAATATCTTTAAATGAATTATTTGCCGGTGAAAATTTAAAAGATAATCAAATAAAAAAGCAAGCAGAAATTAATATTTTAGATATATTAAAATTTAATAAGGGTAGTATTAAAAAATATAAATTATTATTTGGAATTATAATAATACCTTTATTAATATTAACATTGGTAATAAGTAAATTTTTATTAATAAAATATGGATTTATTATGGATAGTAATTTAAAATATACCCAAATATATATACCAAATGAAGGTAATATAAAAGGGGATGTTTTGGTAAATGATTTTGGAAAGATAAGTATTGATTTTGATATTGGCGCTAATAAATATGGTTATGCTGTTTTTAAAAATCCTGATAAAGCCATAAAAAGATTAAAAAAAGATTATAAAAAAGGCATTAAATTAATTCAAAAAGAATTTCATTTACTTCCTTTATCTAATTTTAATTATAAATCATATAAGATTTATGGTTTAGAAGTAACTACAGGAACTAGAGAAGAAAAAGAACAAGCTAGATTTGTTTCTAAATTCATGGATATTTACGAAAATAGTTTTAATTAAGCAAAGTAATTTGCTTTTTTATTTTAGTTTTTTTCTAAAATAGTTATTTTATTATTTTTATTAATTGTTAAAAGAGTAATATTATCTAATTTTTTCTTTTTATCCTTTAAATAATTATTAAGCCAAGTTTTACTTTTTTTAGCTTTTTTTAATTCATTATCATTTATCACACCATCAACAATTAGTGTGTAATTAACCATTTGTTTTGATGTATTTTTTTTCATATCATTTTTAATATCACTACTTGTAAGTGGCTGATTATTACTTTTAAGAAGAATTGAAATGTCACCAGATGGTTCTAAAATAGCACTATCTAATTCATTTATATCAAAGCAACCCTTTAAACGACAATGTTCTAATATTTTAGCTACACTTAGTTTTGCATGATCTAAATTTTTATAATTAAAATTGTTATTTTCAAATAATATTAATGGCTCACCATCCATAACTTCTTCAATATTATGATTATGATATGATAAAAGAGTAGTAATATAGCCAATTAAACCAAATACAACTAAAGCAATAACACCATCTATTAATGGCTTATCTATACTAATAATACAATCAGCAGCAATTGAACCAATCGTAATACTTAATATATAATCATATAAAGTTAAATTTTTTATTTGTTTTTTGCCTAGTATTTTAACAATAATAAATAATATAATAAACATTACTAAAGAACGAATTATAATTTTCAAAATTAATCACCTATTTATATTATGAACAAATTTATAAACACAATAACAAAAAAAGAATTGTTAAGTCACAATTCCTTTATATATTTTTTAATAATTTCTTTTCTAATATGACAATTAACTTATATAAGATAAATGATATAATAGCTAAAATAATTATACCACTCATAACTAAATTAAGATTAAATACTTGTTTACCATAAACAATTAAATAACCAATACCTTGTTTACTAACTAAAAACTCACCCATAATAACACCTATCAGTGTTTGTGACACGCATAATTTTAATGATGAAATAATAGTTCTATAACTGCTAGGTATTACAAGTTTAGTAAGAATTTGCATTTTAGAGGCATTTAAACTTTTAAATAATTTTAATTGATATTCATTTGTACCTAAAAAGCCATTATATATTGTTATAATACTTATAATTAAATTAATAAGTAAAGCCATTAAAATAATACTTTTAATATTTGCACCACAGATTATTATAATAAGAGGGCCTAAAGCAATTTTTGGTAAAGAATTAATCATAGTTAAAAATGGATCTAATATTTTAGCTAGAAATGGACATTCATATAATATAAGAGCAATGATAAAGCCCAAGGATAATCCTAATAAAAATGATATTATAACTTCTTTTAAAGTTATATAGATATGAATAAATAAATTGTTTGCTTTTATTAAATTTATTATTGTATAAAATATTCTCGATGGACTTGAATAAATAAATGCACTTAAAATTCCTTTATTAACTAATATTTCCCAAAGTAATAAAAAAATAATAATAATTAATAGTTGAAAGAATAATATTTTTAATTTATCTTTTTTAAATTTTAATAAATATTTTTTATGTTCTTCTGTCATTATTATCTAAGTCCTTCCATATTAAATCAAAATATTTATTAAAATTTTTATCTTTTCTTCTTTGATATATTGATTCATTATTATCTAAATTGATATTTATAATATTTTTTATAATTGCTGGTCTTTTAGATAAAACAATAACTTTATCAGAAAACAAAGTTGCTTCTTCAATATTATGTGTTACTAGTAGAACTGTTTTTTCTTCTTTTTTGATAATTTTATAAACATCATCACTAATCATTAATCTGGATTGTTGATCTAAGGCACTAAAAGGTTCATCTAAAAGTAGAATATCAGGATTAATAGCTAGAGTTCTAATAAGAGCAACTCTTTGAATGTTGTATAGACACATTTTCATTTTATAAGGGTTAACCTATAAATTACAGAGTTATTTATTTTCAATTTGTTTATTTTCATCTTTATATTGGTAGTTAAGAGCATTTTTATTTGATATGGCTGATTTTTTGGTTGCTTGTTCGTATGAAATTCTTGCATCATTAGCAACTTGTCCACCTCGTGCAGCAACTTTCATATTTTCGCTAAATCCTTGTGGATGTTCAGATGTTGCAATATCACGAGTAGCAATTTCTCCTAAATTAGTGAGAATAACTTCTATATCCGTCATATTATCTCTCAAACTTTCTTTTCTTATGCCTTTATATGCTTTATATTCGCTTGCTTTCATACCAGACCAACCTTTATATATTTCGTTAGTAAGCATAGCATATTCAACAGGTTTTTCAATGCCACCATCTTTCCATATATCAGTTAGTTTAAATCTATCAACAATTCCGTTTAGTCTTTTTTTAATCCATTCATCACTGTAACCTAATCTTCTATAATAATTAACAGCTCTATTAATGGCAATTTCCGGATCGAATACTTCATCAATTCTTTCACTACCTAAATTAGCAAGCCAGACCTTAAATGGCTCTGCTTTAGGCGAAGGAACTGATTCAATTAATCTTAATATTCCTTTTGTATCTAAAACATCTGTTAAATAACT
>CANROK010000057.1 GCA_947632205.1 uncultured Bacilli bacterium | reverse complement strand
GTCCTGTCTTCTATCTAACACCAGACATAACTTTAAAGAGTGGAACAACGGGAGAAAAAGATAATCCATATAGAATAAAGGAACCTGAACCAGATATAATGCAAGATTTAAGAAAGAATGATGATCTTAGTTTTATATCTGAAGATTTAGTTGGAGATATGTATCGTTATCAAGGAACAGATAATGTTAATAATTGGATATGTTTTGGAACAGCAAAAAATTGTGGTGCAAATGATACAGATATAGATAAATATATGTACCGAATAATAGGAATAACAGAAGATGGACAATTAGCTTTAATAAAAGAAACAGCAGTAAAAGAAGACAGTGCGACTGCATTTCAATGGCATAATAAAGATTTAGCATCAGATTGTGGAGAAGATCGTTCAAAATGTAATTGGGCAAACTCAAAACTATTTAATAGAATAAATGGTTTATGTAATACTAATAATCAAGCAGATTGTAAAAATATTACTGCTGGTTCCAAAGGAGATACAAATATCTTTATAGGAAATAGTTATTATGAATACTTAACAAATGAAAGTATATGGTTAGATAAAATAAGTAATCATATATGGAAATATGGGAAGATAAAAAGTTATTATATTTATAATGGAGATACTGCTTATTCAATAGAGAGTCAATTTTCAAATAGTATAGAAGCTAAAATAGGATTACAATACGTACAAGATTACTTATATGCTTATCCAGGGGGAAATCCAGGAGGTTATAATGATGCCAAAAATGCATGGATACATTTTCGTAGAGATGGTTATAACACAGGAAACTCAACTGATTGGGCAATTCCTATTCAGAACGATAGCGATTGGATTTTGCCATCATACGTGGGTAATGATGGGATGTTAGATAACCTCAACATCACGACTTCACTAGGCAATGTTCGCCCAGTATTCTATCTTACACCAGATATTGCTTTAAAGAAAGGAACAACTGGAGAAAAAGATAATCCATATATTTTAGATATGTATAAAATGAATGGATATATTGAAGATTTAAGTGGAAATAATAATTATGGAATAGCTAATGTTGCTTCTTGGGGTAGTGATGGTATAACTACAAGTGATGAACAAACTACTGGTTTTATAAATTGTGGATTAACTAACCATGACTTTGAAGATTCTATGACTTATATAGTTAGATTAAGAATTAATAAAAATATATCAGGCCATATTATTTCTAATCATGAAGCAGCAGGAATTGCATTAATATATCAAAATGGCTCGCTAGTTCTTTCGGCAAATGTTGCTAGTGATCAAATATATTATGAACTTTCTTCGTCAACAGACATGAGTGATGTATCAAATAAATTTGTTACTATTGTAGGAGTTTATGGTAAAGATGGAATGAGCATTTATGTTGATGGTAATAAAATAGCTTCTGCTGCTTCCCATGGAAATATTAGCACTAGTTCAGTTCCTATATTTATTGGAGATAATCCAAATGGTCCTGGCACTTCAGATGGTGTTTCTATTTATGCTACATACTCTGATGCGCTTATTTTTGATACAGCATTAAGTGATGCAGAAATACAAAAAGATTTTAGTAATGAAATAGATAAAGATAATGTAATAGAAAACTATGTTAACAACCAAGATAAAAAATTACTACTTTATTATAGGTTTATATAGTAAAAAATAAACTTTTTAGATTATTGATAGAAATAAAGGTGCTAGTTAATAGCGCTTTTTTCTATTAAAATATTTTAAATTTTATGTATTCATTTAAGATAATTTATTATATAATATAATCTTATATAAAGAGGAATACTTATGAGAGATATTACAAAAGAAATGATTTGCTATTATAAATTAAAAAAATTGGGCTTTGATTTTATGGGATATTATATAACTAAAAATAAATGTGAACTATCATTTCATCATTTTTTAATTCCTAAATTTGAATGTAAAATGAATGATTTGGGTGAAGGTTACTATATATGGAATGGAGTTATCTTAAGACAAAAAACTGCTCATGAGTATATTCATATAATTGAAAGATATGATTTAGATAGATTTGATTCTATTACTAGTGAATTACTTGATCAAAAGATTAAAGGATATATTGATTTAGATAATATTATAAGAATAAATGATATATTAGATAGTTTTGAAAGAGAATATATAAATAAAACTACTAATGAAGGACATTATATAATCCAAGAAAGATATTTTAATAGAACATTGAAGAAAAAGATGTTAAAATAATATAAGTGGTATATATGAATATTAAAATAAGAAATGCAGGAGTAACATTAGGTATTAATACTATTTTAGAAGAAGTTAATTTAGATATTAATGATAAAGATAAAATAGCTATTGTTGGAAGAAATGGTGCTGGTAAAACAACATTATTAAGAGCATTAATAGATAATAGTTTATTTGAAAGTGGTGTTGGTGAAGATAAATTTAGTATTACTAGACTTGGTAGCTGTAATATTGGTTATTTAGAGCAAATTGCTTTTTCGAATGAAGAAATAACTTTAATAGAAGAAATAAAAAAATCTTTTAGTAATTTAATTGAGTTAGAAAATAGAATTAATAATTTGTATTTAAAAATGCATGAAAATAATAATGAAAAAGTTATTTTAGAATATACAGAAGCCATAGAAGAATTTAAATTACTAGGAGGATATTCTTATCAAAAAGAGTATGAGAATTTATTAAATAAATTTGGCTTTACGGAAAGTGATAAAAATAAGAAAATAAAAGAATTCTCTGGAGGAGAAAAAACAAAAATTGCCTTTATCAAATTATTATTATCAAAACCAGATTTATTAATATTAGATGAACCCACTAATCATTTAGATATTAAAACTATTGAATATTTAGAAAGTTATTTAAAAGATTATCCTAAAGCAATAATTATAGTGTCTCATGATCGAATGTTTTTAGATAATATAGTGAATATTGTATATGAGATAGATTATGGTAAAACTTATAAGTATATAGGAAATTATTCTAAATATGAAAAAGAAAAGAAAATTAGATATGAAAAGGTTTTAAAAGATTATGAATATCAACAAAAAGAAATAAAAAGATTAAGAAGTATATATGAAAGATTTAGAAATAAACCAACTAAAGCAAGTATGGCTTTAAGTAAACTTAAACAAATTGAAAGAATGGATTTAATTGAGAAACCAAAAGAAACAGATTTAAGAACATTTAGAACTAATTTAAATGAGATAACTAAAACAGGTAAATTAGTTATGAATATAAAAGATTTAAGTATAGGGTATGATAAAGTATTAGCTAATCTTAATCTAGAAGTATTAAGAGGAATGAAAATTGGGATAATTGGTGAAAATGGTATAGGTAAATCAACATTACTTAAAACAATATATGGTCTTATAAAGCCACTTGCTGGTGAAATTGACATGGGTGTTAATCTTAATATGGGTTATTTTGATCAAAATTTAGCTATGCAAAGTAATGATAATACCGTAATTGAAGAATTTAGAAATTATTTACCAGAATTATCATATGAACAAGCTAGAAGTGCTTTAGGATCATTTTTATTTAAAGGTGAAGATGTAGATAAAAAAATTAGTGTGTTAAGTGGAGGAGAGAAAGTAAGATTACAATTATGTAAAATACTTTATAATAAACCAAATGTATTAATCTTGGATGAACCTACTAATCATATGGATATTATAGGTAAAGAACATTTAGAAGATATATTAAAAGAATATACGGGAACTTTATTGTTTGTGTCTCATGATCGTTATTTTGTAAAGAAAATAGCTAATGAATTATTAGTATTTGAAAATAATAAAATAGATTATTATCCTTATGGTTATGAAGAATATGAAGAAAAAAGAAAAGAAAATATAACTTTTAATACTAAGATTAAAACAAAGAAAAAAGAAAATATAAATAATTTAAATATAAATAAAGAAATTAAAAATATCGAAAAAGAGATAACAAATAAAGAAAATGAAATAAAGAAATTAAAAGAAGATTTATATAAAGAAGAAGTATATACAAATTATGAAAAGAGTAATGAAATTCAAAAATTATTAAATGAAAATATGCAAGAATTAGAGAAATTAAATGAAAGATGGGAAGAAATGATGCTAATTTATTAATAAATATAAAATAAACGTATTAATTATCATATAATTTATAAGAATTAGACATTTATTAGCCATAAAAGTGAAAGATGAATTTGTCATATTACATATTTTATGCTATAATTATTAGGTATCATGAAAAAGGTGTTAATTTAATGAAAATAAATAAAGAATATAAAGAGATAACTAATGATATATTAAATGATAAAAATTTTATAAAATTAAAAGATGATAATCATCATGGCTCTAATAGATATGAACATTGTAAAAGAGTGTCATATTTAAGTTTTTTAATTGCAAAAATATTTAAAGGAAATACAGAAGAAGCTGCTGTATCTGGTCTTTTACATGATTTTTTTAATGGAGTGACAAATTCAACTGATGATATCTCATATTTAACCCATCCATATACAAGTGCAATTAATGCTAAAAAATATTTTAATATAAATGAAAATGAAGAAAATATTATTAAAACTCATATGTATCATTATGCTTTAGTAAAACATGCATTTCCTTTTATTAATAAAAGAGAAAAAGTTAATGCTAAAGATTATAAACCAACATCTAAAGAGGGCTATATAGTATGTTTATCCGATTTATTAGTATCAATTTATGAAGTAGGAGTTTTTAAAGTTAGATATAAAGCTTGTCTATATTTTATATTTTTAATAAATTTATTTAACTATTATGGTGGATAGTATGAATATTATACCTAAGCACATTGCTGTTATAATGGATGGTAATGGCAGGTGGGCTCAAGAAAGAAATTTAAAAAGAAGTGAAGGACATAAAGCTGGGGGAAAATCTTTAGAACAATTGGCTTTATATGCTAAAAAAATAGGAATAAAATATCTTTCTGTATATGCTTTTTCAACTGATAACTTTAAAAGAAGCAAAGAAGAAGTAGATTTTCTTATGAATTTATTAATTTATTATTTTAATGAAAAACTAGATAGAGTTATTAAAGAAGGAGTAAAAGTTGTTTTTAGTGGACGAAGAGAAAATCTTAGAACAGATGTACTAGAGGCAATGGATAATATTGTTAAGAGAACTAAAAATAATAAAGATTGTATTTTGAATATTTGCCTAAATTATGGAGCCCAAGAAGAAATAGTTGATGCAACTTTAAAAATACATGAAGATTTAAATAATAATATAATTCAAAAAGAAACTTTAAATAGAGAATTTTATTATAAGTATTTGTATCAAAATTTACCACCAATTGATATATTAATAAGAACAGGTAAAGAACATAGATTGAGTAATTTTATGTTATATCAATCTAGTTATGCAGAAATTTATTTTCTTGATAAATATTTTCCGGAATTTAATTCTAATGATTTGAAAGATATTATTAATGATTATCAAAAAAGAGATAGAAGATTTGGCAATGTTAAAACTAATTGAAAAATAGTAATAAATAAATTATAATTATTACAAGGAAGTGTTAGTTTATGGATAGAAAGAATTTAATAAATTTTGTTTCAGCATGTGGAATTATTTTAATTGGAATAATAGTATTATTATTACCATTATTTAATATTCTTAATGTTCAATTAATATTTATTTTAATAATTACTTTATATGGTATATTTAACTTAATAAAAAATTTGATTTTAATAAATATAAAAGAATTTTCTGGTTTCTCAAAAGCCATAGCATGTGTTGTAGTATTGTGTGCATTATTATTTTTAGAAATTAATGATAATCCATGGAATTTAGCTTTAATTTTATTTATATGGATAATTTTAATTAGTTTAGCAAAGTTAAAAGAAGCAGATTATTATCATGATCGTAAAAATAAACTTTGGTTAATTAATATTACTAATTTAATATTATTTATTATATGTGGTATTCTTACAACATTAAATCTATATTGTACTAATGATGTACAAATTTTAATATTAGGTTACTTCTTTTTGACAAATGGTATACTTGATTTAATGTTACCTTTAGTTAATCATTTATTAGGTAAGAAATAAAAAACTCGAATATTCGAGTTTAAATGCAAAGTGGGGAATTTATTCCTCTTTTTTATTTTCCTTTTCTTCATTCTTTTTATTAGTTGATAAAAAGGTTACTCTTTCAGCAATTACATCGGTTATATAATGTGTTTTACCATTCTCATCTTCATATTTATTAGATTGTAATCTACCTTTAACACCAATAACATCACCAATGCGACAATATTCGGTTGTAGTTGCAGCAATATTATTCCAAAGAATACAACGAATAAAATCAGTTTCATATATACCTTCAGCATTTTTAAAGTTACGATTTACAGCAAGTATAACTGTAGTAACTTTTTTATTTGGTTCGATTTCGACAATAGCTGGATTTTCTGTTAACCTTCCTACCAAGATAACATTATTCAACATATAACCTCCTTTCAAATAAAGAAGTTATCACAAATTATAAAAAATACCTAATTGCCAAAATAAATAAAATTTGACTTAAATTACTACTAAAAACAAATAAAATTTACTATTAAATTGATGCAAATGTTATATATTTGTTAAAATTAAAAAAAAGAACATTTTTGTTCTTAATCTTTTATTAATCTATTTAGTTCAACAGCATATTCCATAGGTAATTGCTTTTTAAAATCAGCAATAAATCCCATAATTAATAATTCTTTGGCTTTATCTTCACTTAGTCCTTTACTCATTAAATAGTTTAATTTTTCTTCACTAATTTTGGAGATAGTGGCTTCATGTTCTATAACACTAGAATTATTTTCAATGATATTTTTTGGATAAGTATTACTACTAGATAAATTATCTAAAATTAAAGTATCACATTTTACTTTAGCACTAGAATTAGTAGCATTTTTAGTTATTTTAACCATTCCTCTATAATTAGATAGTCCCCCATTTTCTGAAATACTTTTACTGACAATATTACTCTTAGTATATTTACCCAAATGAATCATTTTCGCTCCGGCATCTAACTTTTGAATATCTTTAGCATAAGCAATAGACAAACTATTACCAACAGCTTTTTCACCTTTTAAAATACAACTTGGATATTTCATTGTTATTTTACTACCAATATTACCATCTACCCATTCCATAGTACCATAATCATCAACAATTGCTCTTTTTGTAACTAAATTATAAACATCATTAGACCAATTTTGAATAGTTGAATAACGACATTTTGCATGTTTACCAACATATATTTCGACAACTCCAGCATGTAAAGAAGTACTAGAATAACTTTTGGCAGTACATCCTTCTATGTATTCTAAACTACTATAATCATCAACAATAATAACAGTCCTTTCAAATTGACCTAATGCTTCACTATCAATTCGA
>CANROK010000056.1 GCA_947632205.1 uncultured Bacilli bacterium | reverse complement strand
AAATTAAATGAACTTTAAATTTATAATAATTAAAACTACACAATTTCTTATGTAGTTTCTTAAACTGATGACATTGGATAAAATGCAAGATAAGCAACAAATTTTCGATAAATTTATGGATGAATTTGTCAAATTGCCAATTGATGTTAAAAATAAAGAAATTATCGAAAAACAAAAGAAAATTATGGCTCATTTAATTAAATATTCGGAATTAAATAATATTCCTTATACATTTTTAAAAAGTAAAGAAATTACTGATATAACTGATGATAATGGTACTAATGAAGATTATTTAGAAGCCATGATGGTTTATACAGAAAATATTGAAGAATTAATTGGAAATATATTATTAAATAAGTAGCTTTGCTACTTTTTTTGTGAAATTTTATGATAAAGTGATAATTTTGTGTTATTAGTTGCACTTTCTAAAAATATATTATATAATATATGAACCTTTAAAAAAAGGAAAGAAAGTGGGTTATTAAATGAATAAAGATCATATTATAGATTTATTAGATAATGAATTATATGAACAATTAATTGAAGAACTTCAAAATAATAAAATTAATAAAGAGCTTTTTTATAAAGTTGTTGTATTAAAATTTAAGGAATGGCAATTTCATATTGTGGAAAATTTATTGTTTTTAAATTTAATAAGTGAAAGTTTTGTAAAAAAACTTATTATGAAAAATGATAATCTTGGAGCATCATTATATATGATTAAAGAAATGAGTAATGTTGAAGATATTATTTTAAATATGGATAATTTAATTAGTAAAAATTTAAAAAATATTCATTCATATAATACGGCGATTGGTATATTAAGAACAATAATATTAGATGAAAAAGTTAATTTTGATTCTAAATTAAGTGTTATGGAACTTTATATTAAATATGCTGATTATGAAAATCTTTGTCTATGTCTATCTAAACTAGTAACATCAAATAATGATGAAGAAGAGTTAAATATCTTACTTGAAATAATAGCTAATAGATTAAATGAAATCCAAATTCCTGATAATATTAAAAGAGAAGATATAGAAAACTTTATTGGTTTTTATTCTGATAAATCTATAAGAAAATTAGAACTTTAGAACTTAAAATGTTAAAGTTCTTTTTTTGTTAATTAATGGTAATCATTTTACGAAATTTGACATAAAATATAATAAGTGGTATAATTAATTTGTTCATTCAGGGGGATGAAAATGAATAATTTAATTGAAAATACATATGTCCTCCACTATATGTGGGGTTGCATTAAGAATAAAATTTCTAAAAATATTAAATATATAGGATTACCAATAATATACTTATTAGTATTATTATTGGTAAATAATACATCAAAATATATATATAACACTATAAGTTATCAAACTTATGATTCATATACAGAAGTTGCAGTAGTTACTGATGATATTAAAAAAGATATAATACTTGAAAAGTACAATCTTACAGAAAATGAATTTAAAGTACTTTGTGGTATTGTTTTAAGTGAAGCAGAGTATAACTCATATGAAGATGCTTATGCTGTAATTAATACTATTTATAATCGTACTCATAGTAAAAACTGGGTAACATCAGTTGATAATCATTTTGGTAAAGGTAAGGGAGTTAGTTTATATTATCAAGCCATATCACCAAATCAATTTACTGTATATAAAAGTGGTGCATATAAAAAATATATGAATAGTACTGATTTAGTTGGTTATAAAGCCATTATTGACTTTCTTTATACAGAAGATATAATGCATAATTATTTATCATTTAGATCTAATAGTATAAAAATTAATAATAGTGAATCTTTTAGTGAAAAGGGTAATAATTATTTTAATGTTATGAAAGAAGAAAATAGAATTTAATTTCTTCTTTTTTATTTGTTGTATAAAAAAACAAAAGAATTAATCTTTTATTTTTTCTGTATTACTAAAATTTAATTTTGCAAGATCTTTTAATTTTTCAAAGCCATATTCATTTACTATTTCTCTTGCTACTTTATTTACTTCTTCACCAGCTCCTTTAGGAAGTGGTATATGAACATTATCAGATAGTTCATCCATTTTTCTTAAAAAAGTATAACGACTTATAATTGATGCACAAGCAACACTTAATACTTTATCTTCGGCTTTAGTCATAAAAGTTATATATTCTACTATATTAGGAACATCTTTTAAATAATTATAATAATTTTCTTTACTACAAAATTCATCAACAACAATTTTAGCATAATTAAAATTATTTTTAGATTTTAATTCAAAAAGGGCTTTATTATGTAAAATGGCTTTTAATTTATTCATATTATTATTTTTACTATAATGTTCATTATAAGTTTTATTATCTAAGATAGTAGTTACATAAGGTATTCTTTTCATAATTTCGGGAGCTATTTTCAATATTTTATTATCATCTAATTTTTTACTATCTTTAACCCCAAGATTAAGTAAATATTCAAAGTCATCTTTTTTAACAAAAGTTGCCGTTACGACAATAGGGCCAAAATAATCACCAGTACCTACTTCATCTGATCCAATTGATGCCATATCTAAAATATCCGTTCTTTTTTCTTGTTCTTTAGTTTCACTACCATCATAATTAATGATTCTTTTATTTAATTTTTTTTCTAAATCTATCCAGATGTTGGCATCAATATCAGCACTTGTACCTTGAAACATTATTTTACCACTTTCATATAAAGTTATTGTTGTATCTTCTTCCATGGCTTGAAAGATAGCATAAGGTGGTGTTTTTTCTTTTTTCATATCTTTATAATAATCAATAATTTTATCTTTTAAATTATCAGATACTTTAAATACTATCGTCATTTTACACCTCGAAATAATTTTATCATATTTTACTTTATTTTTCATTAATTTTATAATATAATTTATACTAGGAGATGATAAAAATGGGTTTAAGTTTAGCAATCAATTTTATGATAATTGCCTTTTTAATTTTAGGTGCTTATGCTGGATGGAGAAAGGGCTTAATTAAAACAGCAGTACAATTTATTGGCTTAGTCGCCATAGTTATTATAAGTTATGCTTTAAGATATCCACTAGTAGAATTTATGATTGATTATTTACCATTCTTTAATTTTGCTGGTTTTGAAGGTTTAACTGCTTTAACAATCCTTATTTATAATGTTATTGCCTTCATTGTAATATTTATATTATTATATTGTCTATTAAGTATTGTCATGACATTAACTAATTTTATTGATACATTACTTAAGTTTACTATAATTTGGGTAATTCCATCAAAGATAGGTGGAGCAATATTAGGATTCCTTGAAGCATGGGTATTTTTATTCTTAGTAGTTTTTGTTGCCGGATCATTTAATTTATCTGCGGAATATATTCATGAAAGTAAAGCTGCAAATGTATTAATAGAACGTACACCATTAATTGGTAAATATTTATCAGGTGTAACAAATGGTGCTAAAAATATTTATAATGATATTAAAGAATTAAAAGAAGATGAAACGAAAACAACTGAAGAAATTAACTTACACATTTTACAACTTGAAATTAGTAATGGTTTAATTACTAAAGAAAAAGCTCAAGAATTAGTAGATACCGATAAAATTTCTGTAGGAGATGTTTTATTTGGTCTTAAAGGTGACAAATGGTTAAATATTTAGAAAAAGAAAATGAATACGATGATTTACTTCAAAATGGTATAACATTAGTAGATTTTTATACTGAATGGTGTGGACCTTGTAAGATGCTTGCAAGTATCCTAGAAGAAATTGATTATATGGATGTTTTAAAAGTTGATGCTGATAAATTTCCTAATATAGCTATGAAATTTGGTATTATGAGTGTTCCGACTTTATGTTTTTATAAAGATGGGTTAATGATGCAAAAAGAAATTGGTTATCGTACCCCAGAAGAAATTAAAGATATTTACAAAAAAATAAGTGGAGATTAATTAATCCACTTTTTTTATGACCTCATTTGCACTATTTAAGTATGCTCTCATTAAAGGGCCAGCACCTAGTTTAATACCACCAAAATATCTGACAACACAAATTAAGACATTATTTAAATTATTTTGAATAATTAAATTATATATTGGGGTACCAGCAGTATTAGCTGGTTCTTTATCATCACTCTTTTTAATTATATTATCAATTTTATAAGCATAAGGTATATGTCTTGCTTTTTTATGTTTTTTTTTTAAATTATCTAATATAGTATCGGCTTCTTCTTTTGAATTAACTATATAATAATAAGCAATAAATTTTGATTTTTTAATTTCTAATGTAAAAGTATTTACAAGTTTCATTAAATCACCTAAGAATATTTTATCATAAGACAATAATTCATGCTATAATTAAATAAAGGAAGATAATAATGGATTATTCATTTGTATTTGCAGGAAAAACTTATTATATAATTACCAAAGATAATAATACATTTTATATGGATGAATCAGAAAATATTTTAGATAGTACAAGTGCAATAGAACTAGAAAAGAGAATGTTTAATTATTTTACTCATACTAATCCTAATCCTCAAGAATTAGATAATGCTATTCAAAGTAATCCATATTTAACTACGCAAAAAGAAGTGTTTAGACAATTTCTTAAATATATAGAATATTATGTTCCATTAAGTAAAAGAGAAGAATTCTATGAAAAAATTAAAACTTTAAAATATGAAATTTCTACTAAAATAGAAAATGAATTTAGTCATTCCAATATGGTTGGTTTTTATACTTTTGAAAATAATACTATTACGATAAATGAAGAAGCTATTAAAAAAGCTAATCAAGTATCATTTAGTTATGGTAATGCTATTTATTTAACGATTCTTTTTCATGAATTAACTCATTTTGCTTCCAGTAGTTATGATAAAGATAATGATGAATTATTTAATGGCTTTAACCATTTTAAAGGTCAAAAAACGATTAGACTTAATAATGGTTTAACAGAAGGTGTGACGGAATTTATTACATTTTTAAGATTTTTAGCTGAGAGTGGTTGTGATGCTGAACTTGTTGAACAAGCAACACTTCGCTTTTTAGGAAATGGTTATGTTTTTAATTCGTTATTAGTAGCTCAATTATGTATAATAACAAGTCCAAATATCGTTTATGGCACTTATTTTCAAAATTTAGGAATTATACCTTTATGTAAAAAGTTAAGTGAAATAGACCATGATTTTAATAATGCTCTTAAATTATTTGCGATGATCGAAACTGATTTTTATAATAGGAGTGAAGAAAGATTTACCAAGGCAAGCGACTTACTTGGATTAATTCAAATCCAAATGATTAATTATTTTAAAATGGCAATTAAAAATGATATTATGAATAATAAAAGCGAAGAAGAAATTAGACAGAGAATAGATTTTTTTGAGAAAAAGTTAATTTCGAAAGCAGTTTTAAAATTTAAAAATATAGATATTAATGATTATCCAGAAATAGTTAAAAGTATTGAAACATTTCAAGAATTAAAAGATAGCATAAGTAAGTATTATCAAGGTTATAATCAAAATATGACTTTATAAACTTTAAAATTTAAGTTATACTATTAGTAACTAAAGCGGGTGAATATTATGTTAGAGGATAAATTAAAATTAGTACCTCATCTTCCTGGTAGTTATCAAATGCGTAATAAAGATGGAATAGTTATTTATGTTGGTAAAGCCAAAGATTTATATAAAAGAGTAAATAGTTATTTTAAAGGTACTGTAACAGGTAAAACAAGAAAGATGGTATCCGAAGTAGCTGATTTTACTTATATTGTAACAGGTAGTGAAACAGAGGCCTTTATAACCGAAATAAACTTAATCAAAGAATATAATCCTAAATATAATATCTTATTAAAAGATGATAAAAGTTATCCTTATATTGAATACATAAATAAACCATATCCGAAAGTAAAAGTAGCTAGATATTTAAATATTAAAAGAAAAGATAAAAAACAAATATTTGGCCCATATCCGAATGCCTATGCTGCCAGAAGAATAGTTAGATTAATTAATAGATTATATCCGTTAAAAAAATGTGAAGGGATGCCTAAACAAGTATGTTTGTATTATCATATTGGGGAATGTCTAGGTTATTGTACAAAAGATATTGATAAAGAAAAATTACAACAAATGGAAAGTGATATTTTGGGCTTCTTAAGAGGTAATGATAAAATCTTAAAAGATAAAATAATTGAAAAAATGCAAAGTTATAGTGATTCACTAAATTTTGAGATGGCTAAAGAATTAAAAGATGAACTTAATTATATCAATATTATTTTAGATAAACAAAAAGTAGAGTTACATGATTTTGTTAATAGAGATGTTATTGGTACATATATAGATAAAGGACATATTGGTATTAATATATTATTTATTCGTAATAATAAACTTATCGGTAGTCATAATGATTTACTTACAATTAAATTAGATGAAGTAGAAGAATTAGAATTTTATATTATGAATTTTTATGATCGACATGAAATACCTAAAGAAATACTTATTCCTGAAGATATGAATGTTGATGTTTTAAAAGAATTAATTAATGCTAATTTTATCGTACCTGAAAAAGGATTAAAGAAAAATTTAGTAAAGATGGCATTATCTAATGCTAAGATATATTTAGATAATGAAATAACAAGAGCGATGAGGGAAGAAGAAAGAACAGAAACTGCTAATGAAGAATTGAGAGAACTTTTAAATTTACCAAGTTTAAAAAGAATTGATGCCTTTGATAACTCCAATCTTTTTGGTTCTTATTCAGTTTCCGGAATGGTCGTATTTACTGAGGGAAGACCTAATAAAAAAGAATATCGTAAATATAAAGTAAGTGTGGATAAAAATGATGATTATCATACTATGCAAGAAGTTATTTATAGAAGATATCAAAAAGCTTTATTAGAAAGAACAGAAATGCCTGATTTAATTATTGTCGATGGTGGTATTAATCAAATTAATGCTTGCTTAGACATTTTAAATAGTTTAAATTTACATATTAAAGTAGTTGGCTTAAAGAAAAATGATAAACATCGTACTAATGAACTTATTGATAGTGATACTTATAATATTATTCCTTTAGATAAAGATAGTAATATTTTCCATTATTTAACAAGAATTCAAGATGAAGTTCATAGATTTACCATTAATTATCATAAAACATTAAGAAGTAAAGGTAGTATTAGTAGTATTTTAGAAAATATTGATGGTATTGGTAATGTAAGAAAAAAAGAACTAATAAAAAAATATGGCAATATTAATAATATAATGAATGCTAGTATTGAGGATTTAAGCAAGATAATACCGGAGAATGTTGCTAAAGATTTAAAAGAATTTTTAATAAGTAGAGAGAATGCTAAAAACGAAAAAGTGTAAAAAAATTTATTAATTAAAAAGTCAAGTGCAACTTTAGAATAATCAATAATAAGTATAAAAAGCGATTTATGCCGAGAAAA
>CANROK010000055.1 GCA_947632205.1 uncultured Bacilli bacterium | reverse complement strand
AAAACTAGTATAAAAAATCAAAATTGAAAATAATTTATAAAGTTTTGTATAGAAAATACTTGACTTTATTATGGGAGTGGATAATTTGGAAGAAATTGCCGAACTTTTACGTGAAACTAGGGAAGAAGCTGGGATAGATTTATCTGAAGTAAGTAAAGATGTAAATATCAGTGAAATAATTTTAGAAAATATTGAAGCAGGTAAAATTGGATCGTTTAAAGATATATTTTTATTAAAAGAGTATATTTTCAGTTATGCAAAATATTTGGGATTAAATGCTGATGAAATAATAAAAAATTTCAATGAATATGTATTTGAATATACTTCTAAAATTCCCGTAAAAGAAATAGAAAAAACTATTGAGTTAGCTACTAAATCAGCTGATAATGTTGAAATAGTATCACCATATACAACTGGCCATACTAAAAATAATAAAAAATTATATATATTTCTTTATTTATTAATATTATTATTAGTTTTTATAGCCATATTTTGGTCAGTTAATCAATTTTCTAATCTTAAAATTAATACTTATGTAATTAATTATAGAAAGTAGTGAAATTATGAAAATGAATTTACCAAATAAAATTACAATAGCTAGAATAATATTAACAATAATAATGTTAATAATTTTGTTGACGCCTTGGTATGATTTAGGATATTTATTTCCTGAATTTTTGATAAATGGAGAAATTTTAAGTTTAAAATATATATTGGTAGGTATAATATTTATAATAGCGTCCTTAACCGATTTTATTGATGGTTATATTGCAAGAAGTAAGAATATGGTTACTGACTTCGGAAAAGTAACTGACGCAATTGCAGATAAGATACTAGTAAATGGCTTATTAATAATATTGGCTTATGAAAGAATGATACCATTAATAATTCCTGTTGTAATTGTTTTAAGAGACATAGTAGTAGATTCTTGTAAAATGGTATGCGGTCAAAAAGAAAAAGCTATTGGGGCAAGTACACTTGGAAAATTAAAAACAATTTGTATGATGGTGGGATTGTCACTATTATTATTTAACAACATTCCATTTTCTTTTATTAATATTCCACTTGATAAAATGTTAATAATAATTGCTACTATATTATCAATTCTTAGTGGATATCAATATTTTTATAAAACTAAAGAGATATGTTTAAAAAGTGACAATATTTAGAAAAAGAATTAATAAAAAAGCCAATATGGCTTTTTTTGTGCTAAAATAAATATGTAGTGGTGAATGCAGTATGAATAGGAAAGAAAAATTAAAAAGCAAAAAAAATAATGTATTAATTAAAAAGAAAAAATTAATTTTTATTGGTATCATACTGATTATAATTTTATTTATAAGCTTACTTTTTTTAATGGTCCCTAAAGTACATATTGAATTAAATGGCAAAAGAAACGTTACAGTAGAAGTCGGCGGTAAATATGATGACTTAGGGGCTAAATCATATATTGAAAGTATTTTAGGTAAGCAAGAATTAGAAACAATTGTTAAATCAGATGTTGATACTAGTAAATTAGGAAATTATAAAATAATTTATACAGCAAAATATAAAAATAGAACATATGAAACTTCCAGAAATGTTATAGTAAGGGATTCTACAAAGCCAGAAATTTCAATAAATGGCAATATTAGAGTTTGCAAAAGTAGTAATTTAATTGAAATGAATGTCAAAGCAAATGATAATTATGATGGTGATATTTCAAATAAAGTTAGTTATAAAATCAATGATAATGAAATTGAGATATTTGTAAGTGATAGTTCTGGCAACAATAATAATATAAAAGAAAAAATAAAATATATAGATAATGAAAAGCCAATTATAAAATTAAATGGAGCAAATACTATAAGTTTAAAAATTGGTGAAGCATATGAAGAATATGGAGCAAAGGCGAGCGATTCTTGTGATGGTGATATTTCAAATAAAATAGTAATTACAGGTCAAGTAGATATTTACACACCAGGAACTTATGAAATAAATTATGAGGTTAAAGATAGCAATGGCAATACATCAAATAGTATTAGAACGATAAATGTAATAGATGAAGAAAACGATAAGAATGAAAATATAATTTATCTTACTTTTGATGATGGTCCAGGCCAATATACTGAGGAACTTTTAAAAGTACTTAACAAATATGGAGTAAAAGCTACATTTTTTGTAACAAACCAATTTCCGAAATTTCAATATTTAATAAAAAAAGAATTTGAAGAAGGTCACACGATAGGAATACATACATATAGTCATAAATGGAATATTTATAGTAGTGTAGATACTTATTTAGATGATTTTAATAATATAGAAAATATAGTATTTGCTCAAACTGGAATACATCCAAAATTTTTTCGCTTTCCAGGAGGATCATCAAATACTGTTAGTAAAAAATATGCAAAAGGAATAATGACAGAATTATCAAAAATAATGACAGAAAAGGGATATACTTATTTTGATTGGTCATTTGATAGTGGAGATACAAGTAAAAATAAGAATTCAAAAGATGATATAGTTAATACAGTTAAATCACATTTAAATACCAAAAATAATTATATTATATTAATGCATGATATTAAAAAGAATACTTTAAATGCATTACCAGAGATAATAGAATATGCTAAAAATAAAGGATATATTTTTAAAGGCCTTGATGAAAATGTTGAACCACCACATTTTAAAATTGCCAATTAAATAACCCATACAAAATAAAAAATGTTTCATAATATACATTAGAAAGGAAATAATTATGGAACAAAAGAAATTTGAGTATAATAATGATGTGGCATATGATGGAGGAATGTCAATGAATATGGGATGCTGTGATATGGGTAATATGCCTCAACAAATGATGATGTGTCCACCAATTCAAGAATGTCCACAAGAAAGAGTTTGTCATCGTTATATGTGTTATGAAGTACCACATATTATGCCTTGCAATACAAGGATTATAAATCATCATATTTATAGACATACATATACACCATGTTTCACAAGTTGTGAAGAAAATGTGGTATCTAATGTGTATGATCGAAAATGTTGTTTTTAAAATCTCATTTTGAGATTTTTTTCTTGGCTAAATAACATAAATAATGTATAATATAAGTAGTAATTAGTAGGTGATAAAAATGAAATTTTATAAGGATAAAAAAATTATTGCTTTGGGAATATTAATTAGTATATTTACTATTAGTTATTTTGTAATTATGTTCAAATATTCTTACGCATTTAGTCCAGCAACTGATGCTGAGAATTTATATAATTTTACAATTGATACGATAAAGAAAGCTGGAGAAGCGTATGGCGAAAATAACAAAGCTGATTTTTTACAAGATAATGGTAATACAATTGTTATTAAAGTTCAAGATTTAATTGATGCTAAATTGCTTGTAACTAATGAACAAGGAAATATTACTAATCCTTTAAATTCAGAAGATATATTAAATTCTAAAATTGTTACAATAAAGAAAATAGATGACAAATTTGAAATTAAAGTAGGATAAATAGTAAGTAAAATTTATGTAAAAAAGTTTTACAATTATTGTATTAAACATTCATTTTTTAGTATGATATTAATGTAAGGAGTTGTATAATATGTTATATCCGTCAATCGATAAATTACTTAATATTGTAGATTCAAAATATATGTTAGTTCATGTTGCTTCTATTCGCAGTAAACAAATGCAAGAAACATCACATTATCAAATGCGTTTAAATGAATATGTAAGTAAAAAAGATATTGGAAGAGCATTAGAAGAGTTAGAAAATGGATTAATAAAAGTTGTTAAAAAATAATAATATTAAAAAAGTTCTTGATTATCTTAGCTTTATATGTTAAGATATTCATGTCGCTTGGGGGATTAGCTCAGCTGGCTAGAGCACCTGCCCTGCACGCAGGGGGTCGCGGGTTCGAATCCCACATCCTCCACCAATTGATACCAAACTCAAACTTTTAAAGTTTGAGTTTTTTAATAAAATTTAAAAAATTTTTTTAATCTCTGTTTTATAGCAAATGAAAAAATAGTTATAAAAGATTGCACTGAAAAAAACATGAAGAATTAATTAATAATTTTTACCTTAAATTTTTGATAATACATAAAAATCCTGAATAGTTATATACTAAAAATAGAAAAAAATTTATATTGAATTGACATTATAAATCTCTTTTTTAGTTGCTGAATTATATTTTGCGTAGTAATATTAAGTTAAGGTAGTGATTTTATGAGTGATAATAAAAAATTAGGAAAAAAAACAATATTAATGAAAATCTTAATTGCTGGTGGAGTAATAATATTAACGGCATTAATTATATATCTTATGAAATATTTTTTTGTTGATAAAAATTACATAAAAATTAATATGTCAACTGATAAAAAATTAGAATACATAACAATTAATAATGAAGAAGAATTAATTTCTACTCAGAAATATGTTAGTGATTTAAACTATACAATGCGATATGATATTGATCATTTTTCAATAATGAAATATCGCGGACAAGATATTTATAAATATATTAATGCCGAAAAAATTTTAGTTATTGTCGAAAAATCAATTTTACCGAGTCAATGTTCAATAAGTGCAAATTCTTATTATGATAGTTGTATTGTTAAAATTGATAATTATACAAAAGAATATTACATTTCGGGAAATAATATTACTTATAAAATTACTGTAAAAACACCAAATATAAATGAATATGAACAAAATGTTAATTCTAGGATTAATTATATGTTAAAGTCATTTAAAATTGTTAAAAATTAAAAAAGGTGAATTATGAAGATTAACTATTTAAGTATTACATTTTGGTTTGAAGTATTTACTAATCATGATACTTTAATTACGCCATTAAAAGAAGTTTTTCAAAACGAATTTGAAACATATAGTGTTCGTAGTGACTTATCAAACAATTTACTCATTCCTATTGTGACAGCGATAAATTCTAAAATGATAACTAATATTTCTGTTTCACAAATTAATTTACAATATAATATTGATAAAATTGATTTTAATGATTTTTCTTCTTTTAATGAAAAAATATTAAATCTTTATGATGCTCTCATTAATTCTGGAGTTAAAATATTACATACTTCCTCCTATATAAATGTAGAAATGGAAGATGATTATCCACTAGAAAAAATTACTAAAAATATTATTACTAAAAAATTATGCTCTGAAGATTTAGTTGATGTGTCATTAAAATTTGGTAAAAAACATGAAGATTTATTTTACAAGATAATTAATGTTTTAAATAAAAAGCAAATTAAAATTATCAATAAATTTGATGAAAATGGTAGAAATATTCCGATACCTTTAGTATCTTGGAATGACTCCAAAGTTGAAAGAGAAATCATTGAAATTCAATACGAAATAAATGATAAATATTCATTTGATCATACTAAAGATTATCATACAACTGAATTTTATTTGAATAAAATGCTTTATTTATTAGAAAATGATTTAAAAGATGATATTAATAATCTTATTGAAAAAGGAGAGTTTTAATTTAACTCTTCTATTTTTATTATTTGACTAAAATATATGCCTACATTATTTAAAAACATTTCTTTTTTTAGAAAATTAATAAAATCAATTTTCCCTTTAATTATTTTAATATTTCCTTCATAGTAATATTGAACATTAATAAATTGTTTTAAATTATAAGCGTTTATTACTTTTTCTTCTAGGGCAATTAATTGATCTTCAGATAATATTGGTAGACAAATTTTTTCCCGTTCCTGTTTTAAATTTATAACTAATTCTTTCGAATTAAAACAAGAATCAAATGGTTGCCATTTAATCATACCTCTATCATGCATAATGGCCACCAATTTTTTTGTTTCTTTCTATGGCAGTAGAATCATTTAATAAATTGGTTGCTTTAAGTAAACTATTTTTACCAAATTTATTTTTTATTTCATCAATTTGTTCATTTATATCTATATTTTTATGCTCTAATGGCGTATTATCAAAAAAATTTAATTGTTTATTTTCTTTTTTTTCTAAATTGGCTAAACTAATTGAAACTTTTCTAATAGGTAAATTTTCATAAAACCTATCAAAAATAATTAAACAATATTTAAAAATTTCAGAATTAGAATCAGTTGCGACATCTAATTTAATTGTATGATAAAAACCATTATCTATTTCTTTAGAATAACCAATGCCAAAGCCAATACATTTTGTTAGTTTATTGTTTTTTCTTAATCGAGTAGTAAGAACTTCAATCATTTCGTTAATAATGATTTTGATATTATTTTCATTATAATCTTTAAAAAGTACTTGCGAATGACTATAAGATTCGGATTTAGTAGAATTTTTATAATCTTTAATAATGCTTAAATCTATACCATTAGCATGATTCCAAAGTTCAAGACCTATAACTCCAAATTTATCTTTTAAAATATTTTTGTCAGTCATAGCTAATTCACCAACTTTATATATACCTAAATTATTTAAATTTTTTTCCATTCTTTTGCCGATACCCCACATATTAGAAAGAGGAGTGATAGGCCATAATTTATCTTTAATATCATTATAGTTCCATTTGGCAATATTATTTTTATTATGTTTAGCTTCTATATCCATAGCTATTTTAGCAAGGAGCATATTAGGACCTATTCCACAAGTTGCGGTTAAGCCCGTTTGATTATAAATAGTAGCCAGTATTTTTTTAGCTAATTCTTCATCAGTCATTTTATACATTTTGAGGTAATGAGTAACATCTAAAAAACATTCATCAATAGAGTAGATATGTAAATCTTCGATACTTACAAAATTCAAATAAATATTAATAACTTCTTTGCTTTTTTTGATATACAAATCCATTCTAGGACTCGCAATAAAATATTTAATATTTGGTTTAATTTCATATAATCTTCCTCTCGATTTAACTCCTAAACTTTTTAAATAAGGTGTAACTGCTAAAGTAATAGCTCCTTGTCCTTGTTTTTTATTAGCAACCACCAAAGGATAAGTAAAAGGATTAAGGCCTCTTTCAACACATTCACATGATGCAAAAAAACTTTTTAAATCAATACATAAAATATTTCTTTCAGGATACATTTCATTCATATTTTACCTCCGAATATTTGTTCGCTAAATTGAGTATATTATATTCCATTAAAAAATGCAATACCTATTTTTGGTAAATTTTTTACTTGACAACTTAATTATAAAATCTTATACTTTAATTATGAAGAAATTATTATTAAAATTAATTGATATTTATCAAAGTTTGCCTTTATCTAGTCATAGTAAATGTAAGTACTATCCAACCTGTTCTAATTATGCTAAAGAGGCAATTACTATTCATGGCTCTTTTAAAGGTACTATTCTTTCTATTAAAAGGGTTCTTAAATGTAATCCGTTTAGTAAAGGTGGCATAGATTTGGTACCAAGTAAAAAATAATTTATTAATTAAAAAGTCAAGTGCAACTTTAGAATAATCAATAATAAGTATAAAAAGCGATTTATGCCGAGAAAA
>CANROK010000054.1 GCA_947632205.1 uncultured Bacilli bacterium | reverse complement strand
GATAATTGTCACCAAATAAAAAATTATTAATCATTATTACTACCTTCTTATAATAAAGATTGTAACATATAAAAACAGATAGAAAATTTTGTATATTTCTATCTGCCTATATTTAGTTCATACCCAAACTTTCGGAAGAACCGAAATGACTAACATCCTTTTTATGTTAATTTAAATAAATTATAATTTACGATATAAACCAATTGCAACACCTAAAATTACACAATTATCTAAAATTATAGGATTCATAGTATCATTTTCAGGTTGTAATCTGATATGATCTTTTTCTTTATAGAATCTTTTAATAGTAGCTTCATTATCCATTGTCATGGCTACAACGATATCACCATTTTTGGCATTATTTTGTCTTTTAACAATAACATAGTCACCATCAAAGATACCAGCATTAATCATACTTTCACCAGAAACATGTAGAGTAAATACTTCTTCTTTAGCAGGTATTAAAGATGCTGGAATATCAAAGAATTCATTTGGTTGTTCAATTGCTGTTATTGGGCTACCAGCTGTTATTTTCCCAAGTAAAGGAACTTTAACTACATCTTCATTTTCTTTTAAATATTCATTTTCACATAGAATTTCGATGGTTCTAAATTTGTTATTTGTGGTTTTAATGTAACCCATGTTTTCCAAATTCTTTAAATGAACAAATGTAGTAGCAGGACTATTTAAACCAATACCTGCACATATTTCTCTAATTGAAGGTGGAAACCCATGTTCAGCAATAAATTTTTTAACAAAATCTAAAACATCTTTTTGTCTTTTAGTTAATTCTGTCTTCATATAAGACCTCCTTGTAATAATTTTATAATATTCTAAAGAAAATGTCAAACAAATGTTTTTAATTAAAAAATATATTGATACAAACAAATGTTTATGTTATTATAAAAATGAAAGAAGGAGTGATACAATGAAAAAGAAATTAATTGATTTGGGAGGATTAATATTATTCTATTTTGTTTTATTTGTTGGAGTATTACTCCTTAACCTGCGGTTTTCTTATATTAATAATAATGCTAAATTTCAATCTTATGTAGGAGTTAATAATTGATTGTTTTATAAATAAAAAAAGGTTATAATATAATTGTGGTGAGATAATGAAGAAGTTATTAGTTCTTTATGCAAGATATGGTTCTGGTCATAAATCAATTGCGGAATATGTTGCAAATTATATTGATGAAAATAATAAAGATATTGAAGTTAAAACATTAGATATTACTGATTATGGTAATTTATTAGGAAAAATTGGCATTAAATTATGGGATTTTGTCGGTATTCATCGTACAGAATTCCTTTTTGATATTTGTTACGAAATTATGGATCATAAAATATCAACACTTGCTCATAACCACGTTGCTAAAAAAAGTTATGATAATAAAGAATTACGACATATAATTACCGAATATAATCCTGATATAGTTATATCTAGTCATTTTTATGCAAGTAATATAATAACTTTATATAATAAACTGGGACTAATAAATACTAAATTGTTTACTATTATTACAGATTATCGTACTCATGAATGTTGGACAAGAAATAGCCAAACGGAAGATGGTTATATTGTCGGTAATGAATTAGTTAAAAACGAACTAATAGGAAGAGGGGTTGATTCTAAAAAGATTTATCCTTATGGTTTACCTTTAAATATAACAAAAATAAATAATTTGGATCATCGAAAAGATATATATAAAAGATATAATCTTAAAGGTAATAATAATGTTTATTTGTTTTTTGGTGGTTCATCTGTAGGAAGTATGTATTATTATGATTATTTTAAAGCATTAGTAAAAATGAATATAAAGGCAGAAGTTGTATTTGTTTGTGGAAAAAACACAAAACTAAAAAATAAATGCGATAAATTAATAAAAAAATCTAATATTAAAAATATTAAAGTTTTGGGCTATACCAATGATGTTTTAAATATTATGAAAATTAGTGATTTAGTTATAAGTAAACCAGGAGGTGCTACTATAACAGAATGTATGGAAATGAAAGTACCAATGCTTTTACTTCCCGGACTTGGTGGTCAAGAAAGATATAATGCTAGGTTTATAAAAAGAAAGAAATATGGTCTTGTTGTAAGAGGAGTATGGCGATTTAAAAGAATTATTAGAAGATTAGAAAATGATGAAACATTAATTAATAGAATGCAAGAAAAACTAGCTAAATTAGATAATAATAAAGCCGTAGAAAAAATAAATGAATTAGTAATTAAAACTCTATCAAAATAATAAAAAATAGAGTATAATTTATAGTATAAATAAAAAGGTAGGTAAAAGCATGAATAAAATAGATATGACTATTACAAATAATATAAAATTAAATTTTAAAGATAAAAAAATTAATATGGATGTAGTAGATTTATTTTATAATTTATATAAAAATAATTTAGTATTTGATCCAGATAATTTTAATTTTGTTAATAAAGATAAAGTTATAGTTAGTCCCAATTTAGAAGATATAAATAATGAAATGATTAAAACTTTTTATAAAGATACTTTAGCAAAATATGAATATCATAATTCTAATGATTTTAATGTTTTAGAAGTATCTTTGGGTTTAGCCATTGGTAATAGATATTTAGAAAATTTATTAAAAATAGAAGATCCTAAAAATAATATATTAAATAATCGAGTTATATGTATATGTAAATATGATGAATTATTAAGTAGTGGATCTTTTGACGCTATTAATTTTGCTAATTCAGAAAAATTAAATAAAATGGTTTTTTTAGTCATTAAAGATAGTTATGATGATTGTAAAGAAGATTTAGTTGATCGTTTTTCTTATTTAAAATTTAATATTGAAGAAGTAAATGGTATATCTAAAATAGGAAGTATTTTAGAAGATACTAAAAGTAGTAAAATTCCTACAGCAATCTTTGTTTATCTTAAAAATAATAAACAAGTAACATCAATTAAAGAAGAAGTAAAATTAGATGATATTCAAGCATTTGTTAAAAAAAGAGTTAATAAATATCTAGGTAAGTGGGAAAATTATAAAAATAATCATTTGAGTGATTTAAAAATAAAAGAAATAATAACTTTTTTAGAAGATAAAAAAGTAGTAGTAAATTTTAAAGGTAGTAATATTAAATTAAATGCAAATTATGAAGAGAAAATAATCCAAAGTGATAATAAAATATTTAATTTGTTAGTAAGTAAAAATCCTTTTATTATTAATTTATCTGATACCATAGAAGTTCAAAATATTAATAAATCTAAAAATATGAGTAAAGAAAATCCTTTGGGTAGAAATTTAATTTTAGCTAAACAAATTAATTTATTAGGAAGTATTTCTCTTGGACTTGCTTATCAAGGATTTAAAGTATTTATAAGTACTTATCTTGCTAATATTAAAGAGTTAGTTGCTAGTTTAATTCAAAGTAGTTCGCATGATTTAGATATTCATTATACTTTTTTAGAAGATAATAACAGTATAAATTATATTGATATGTTAAATTATATACCTAATTTAATTACCTTTCGTCCCTGTGATATTAATGAAGTAATTGGCGTTTATGAAGTTATTAAGAACTATCCTAAAACAACAGTTAATATTATATCAAATGTTATTGTTAAAGAATTAAAAGGAACTAATTATAAATATGTTCAAGCTGGTGGCTATCCTGTAAAAAAAGAAAGTGATTCTGTCAATGCTATTTTAATTGCATCGGGCTTTAATGTTCTTAATGCTTTAACTATTGCCCAAAGTTTAGTATCTTTAGGAATTGTTTTAAGAGTAGTATCTTTGCCTGCTATTAAAGTATTTGATATGCAAAATCCAAAATATCAAAATATGTTAATTCCTAATACAAAAGTATTTATTTTAGATAGTGGTAACACAGCTGGCTATAAAAGATTTATTAAGAATAATGAATATATCTTAAATGATTATAATAATGAAGTAAATAAAGCCAAAATAATTGAACTTATGAAAAAATAAAACAAAATATGACAAAATATTAAAAAGAGAGTATGTATAATAAAATAAAGGGTGATATTATGCGTACTTTTTATATTTTTAAAATAAAAAAAGAAATGACTATTTTAACTAAAGAAACACCATATAATTTATATCGCATTATTGAAAGCTTTTATTATTATGATAATGCTAGTCCAGATATATCATTTAAAATATATCATGATATATTTGATACATTTGATCCAACATATATAAATAAAAGAATTAATAATTTATTTAAAAATAATAATCGATATACTTATAATAATGCAATTCATACTATAGATAATAAATATACTAAAGAATTAAGTAAATTAAAAGTGTATAAAAGTCATATTTTACTTAAAAGTAATGTTATTAAACCAACATTATTAATTAATTATTTAATGAGTGATAACTTATTTGTATGTGATTTTCAAAATAAAGACTATTTTTGGTTAAATGAGTTTGTTAGATAAGATATTTTGTGGTAAAATGAAGTAGTGATAAATATGAAATTTAAATTAAATGATTATATAATTGAATATGAAGTAGTAAGAAAGAATAATAAAAATCTTTATTTTCGTTTTGATGAAAATTGTAAATTAATAATAACAGCTCCGAAATTTATTACAGATAAAGAAGTTAAAAATTTAATTACGAAAAATTCAGCAGCTATTTTAAAAATGTATGAGGATTCCTTAGAAAAAAGTGTCCGTGATAGTAAATTTTGGTATCTTGGTAAAAACTATGAAGTAATATTTGATAACAGAGTTAAAGATATTGAAATAGAAGATGATACAATCACTTGTCATGATGAAGATGTTTTAGATAAATTTTATAAAGAAGAATGTGAAAGAGTGTTTAATGAAGAAATTGAAGTATGTAAGAGATGTTTTAATAAATTACCTGAATTTCGTTTAAGAATCAGAAAGATGCGTACAAGATGGGGAGTATGTAATACTAGGGATAAAATAATTACTTTAAATAGTGAATTATTAAAGAAAGATGTTTCTTTAATTGATTATGTTATTATTCATGAAATGGCTCATTTTTTTGAAGGTAATCATAGTAAAAACTTCTGGAAAATAGTTGAACAAGCAATACCTGATTATAAAGATAAAAGAAAAAAACTTAGATATTAAAAAATATCTATTTTTTTATTAATTTCTATTTGTAAATTCGATAGTTATTTAGTATACTAAGGTTGGTGGTTCTATGTACCTAACTAGTTTAAATAATGAAAAAGTTAAATATTTTAAAAAATTACTACAAAAAAAATATCGTGATGAATATAATTTGTTTTTAGTTGAAGATGAACATTTAGTTAGTGAAGCCATAAAATTAAATTTGGCTAAAGAAATAATAACTACAAATGATGTTACTTATTCAGTACCTACTTATGTCGTAACTAATGAAATTATGAAAGAGTTATCTAATCAAGTAACTAGTACTAATGTAATTGCGGTTTGTGAAAAAATAAAGGAAAAAGAAATAAATGGTAATATTATTGTTTTAGATGATATTCAAGATCCAGGTAATTTAGGGACAATCTTAAGAAGTGCTGTTGCCTTTAATTTTCCCAATGTTATTCTAAGTAATAATAGTGTTGATGTTTATAATCCTAAAGTTATAAGAGCTAGTGAAGGAATGATTTTTCATTTAAATATTATAAGATGTGATATTAAAGAATTTTTAAATAATTTAGATAAAAAATATACAAAAATTACAACCTCTGTTACTATGGGTGAAGATATTAAAAATATTGAATGTGATAATTATGCTATTGTTATTGGTAATGAAGGTAATGGGGTAAGTAAAGAAGTAAGTTCTTTATGTGATAAAAATGCTTATATTAAAATGGATAGTAATTGTGAAAGTTTAAATGCTGGAGTAAGTGCAAGTATTTTAATGTATGAGGTTTATCATGAATAATTATATAGTTGTTGGTAAAATAATTAATACTTTTGGTATTAAGGGAGAATTAAAAGTTCAAAGTGATTTTGAATTTAAAGAAAGAATCTTTATTAAAAATATGGCGATCTATATTGGGATTAATAAAGATATGGAAATAATTAGTACAAGAAGAGTACATAAAGGATATGATTTAATATCATTTGTAGGTTATAATGATATAAATGAAGTATTAAAGTATAAAGGAGCTTATATATATATCTTAAGAAATGATTTAAAATTAGAAAATAATGAATATTTATATAATGATTTAATTGGTTTAGAAGTTTATGATAAAGATAAATTATTAGGAATAGTTATAGATTATGAAAAAAGTATAAATAATGTACTATTGAAAATAAAAGGAAATAAAACTTTTTATATACCTTTAATTGATGAATATATAATTAATGTTGATATTAATAATAAAAGAATAGATACAAATAAAGGAAGTGATTTAATATTATGAGAATAGATATATTAACACTTTTTCCTAAAATGTTTGATGGTTTTATTAATGAATCAATTATTAAAAGAGCAATTGAAAATAAATTAATTACTATTAATATCATTGATTTTCGAGAATTTTCTTCTTTAAAACATAAACAAGTAGATGATACTCCTTATGGTGGGGGAGCTGGTATGGTTCTTATGTGTGAACCAATTGTTAAAGCAATTGAAAGTGTTAAAGATGATGATTCTTTAGTAATACTTACTACACCTCAAGGTAAATCATATAACCAAAGTGTTGCGCTTGATTTAAAAAATTATAAACATTTAATTATAGTGTGTGGACATTATGAAGGATATGACGAAAGAATAAGAAATTTTGTTGATCTAGAGTTAAGTATTGGTGATTATGTTTTAACTGGTGGTGAAATTCCTGCTATGGTAATATGTGATTCAGTTATCCGTTTAATTGATGGCGTTATTAAAAAAGATTCTTATATGGAAGATTCTTTTACAGATAATTTATTAGATTATCCTACTTATACAAAGCCAGCTGATTTTAGGGGTTTAAAAGTACCAGAGGTTTTAATAAATGGTAATCATAAATTAATTGAAGAATATCGAAAAGAAGAACAAAGAAAGAGAACAGAAGAAAGAAGACCAGATTTGTTGGGGGATAAAGATGGAAAAGATTAATGAAGTTAAAAGTGATTTTGAAATATTAGAAATGGATGAAATAGAAGGACTTACTATTACTAAAAAAGCCAATAATGAAAAAATTACTATCTATGATCCAATATTAATTTCTGAGGTATTTGAAAAAAATTTTGAAAAGAAATATAAAAAATTACTTTATATGGTAATGATGTTTAATGAATCAGAGGATGCCAGTAGTGATGATGCACAAAGTATTATTCTACAAATAGAAGATTTTCGTAATTATTTAATTAATAAATATTATAATATTTTAGGTAGTCATAAATTAAGTCAATATATTAACATGCTACTTATGTTAGAATCAAATATTAATTTAACTTATAGTAAAGGAAGATAATAAACTTTTGAAAGGCCAATATGGCCTTTTTAATTATAAACTTGTAAAATAATTTAAATTAAAAAAAAGATGAATTTGAAAAATAATTTGACTTTAAAACTTAAAAAG